>NZ_CDRJTB010000083.1:0-26923 GCF_976954365.1 Paenibacillus sp. Marseille-Q9583 | reverse complement strand
AAAAAGGACAATTAGAAAAAGGCTGATCTTTTATTTGTTAAAGATCAGCCTTTTTTGTATGCATAGAAAGAAGAGATATAGAGGTAATCGGACTATATTCTTGTCATCAGACAACAATAGTCGAGGGACAAAAACATAGTCCTAATTACACTTTATAAGAAAAGAATGCTAGAGAGGGTAGGATTTGCATTGGTCTTTCGATGGCTCACAGCATTAAACCAAGAAGATGGAGCTATTCATGTCCAGAGTGGGATGAATAAAGGCATGATTTCGGATTCAATTTTACAAACAAATCATTTATTAAGCGTTTAAGTGACTAAAATGTCACTTCAATGTCACTTTAATGTCATTTTGGGAAGATATACTAAACCCATCGATGAATTATTAAAGGAGATATTATGGAAGTGAAATTACGGAAACTCCTCTTTGTAGGAACAATTTTGTACACGCTATTGATATTATATTTTATGTTTTTTGCTTTCAGTAGATTAGATCATTGGAACAGCGATTATGGATACACATTTATACTTGTTCCAGAAGGAGTTCCACTTCGATTTCCAAAACTAACTTTTTCATGGGTATACAACTTTGGAAACATTGCTGCCTTTATCCCTTTTGGAGTAGTAATTCCTCTGTTGTATCGTTCCAGTTTTGGGAAGTTCATATCCTTTTTTGTCTTGACGATTCTCGTTCTGGAAACGATGCAGGCTTTAACTCATCTTGGCAGCTTTGATGTAGATGATGTTATATCCAATACATTAGGTGCAGCGATAGGATTTATCGGATATAAAGTTGGATGTTCTTCAAAAATTTCTTGTAAAAAGCTTATTGCTTCAGCCCTATCTATTGTTGTTCTTCTTGTTGGAGTAATCGTGATCTCAGAAACCATCAATTATGTTGTAGCGAAAAGAGAAAGCCCAATTCAAGCATTACACGATGTGAAAGAAATGAATGGAACCATGCCTATGACTGAAAATCTTCCAAGTTTCACCGTAGCAGGCAAGAAAATAGAACCCAAAATGAACGTGTATTACAGTGAAGGGGATAAAAGAAAATCATACACCTACATCTTGGGCAACAAAAAAGATGTGACGTTCTATTCTTATTTTGGCATTCCAGACAAGGGAGATTCCAAGGGAGAACTCACTATATTGGTAGATGGAAACCAAAGAGTTCATTATCAGTACAATGAACAATATAATAATGGAGCAGAACCTTTAAATATACCATTTTATGACAAGGTGAACGAAATTACGATTATCGTTTCCGGGAACGCTAAACTATGGGACGTTGGATTCAGTGAAATGAAGCATTGGTGGGAGTGAAGAACAAACACGCAACATATAGAAACCGCGATAATCGCGGCAAGGCTGTCAAGAAAGTCTCGACAGCTTTTTTTATATCATAATCATTTAATACAGTACCGCGTTAATGTTGCTGAATGATTGTCCAATACGTTTCGTTGCGTCCGCTCGTGACACATCCCGGACCACCTAAGAGTATGAGAATACACCAAGCTGGACACGATTCAGGGCTTAACGTATATTTTCGTTAAAATGTTGGCGGGTCCCCAACTATAGGATTCTGTGCATATAAGATCTGACCTACAAAATTGGCTTCAAGCAATATATGACTAGGGCAAGAAACACAATAATTAAAATGAACATAGGGAGTTGCGAAAATGAAATCTTGCTAAAACATCTAAGCTCGGATGTCGTTTTTTTTATTTTTCCAAATGAAAAGGATCATGTTGTTGATGCTTTTGTTTTAAGAACATTGAATGCTGTATATAAAAATAGCTACAAAGATGTTTCTATGCATATTCGTGAGATGTGAGTGACTTTTTTAAGATTTGATATTCATTCCAAAAATTGGAGATAAGAAGTTAGAATATTTGATGGCGATTTTAGCTTTTGACGATTTATCAAGGTTCCATCTTTTTATATAAAGGAGGGAGAGTGCACTCGACAAATGGGAGAACAGCCTGATACGCAATGTCTACAGCCTGAATATTGTCCGAAAGCTACCGATTGAAGGGAATGATCAAATAGGGTTACACGCATGTTCCGTTACGGCCAATTCGTCGCAACCAGCCTCCAATTATATCCCGGCCAATGTTGTGGACGGCGCCCCTGCGCCGCAGTGGTTTGCGGACAGTGCAGACACCCACGACTGGGAAAGGCAGGCTGTATCCTTGGCGTCTGCCGCGGGACCATTTCATGCCTGACGATAAAGCTACGTGGCGGATGTGGTAACGGTACTGCTGAGAATGTTGAAACTTAGGGAGTTGAATCGATTATGAAAGCTTTAATTATTTCGGATATTCACAGCAACGTCAAAACGCTGGAATCGATCCACAAGGCAGAATCCGACTGTGACGTGATTTATTGCGCGGGAGATCTTTTAGACTACGGACCTTTCCCGCGGGAAGTTATCGAATGGGTGCATAAGAACGACGCGAATTGTGTTCGCGGCAACCATGACGACATTATTATCGACCTGTACCGAAACGGCAATAGCGGTCATGATGTTGCTGAGGATGAGATCAAGTGGGCGCATTACAATGCAAGGCTGCTCGGTGAAGCGGAAATTTCCTTCCTCGAAAGCATACCGGTCTACCGTATTTTCGAGATGGACGGCTATAGCTATACAATGCAGCATCTGTACGAAAACTATTTGACGATTGATAGCTTACCCAAGTACGATGCTTTTTGGGCGGAACGCAACGGGAGGACAAATGGGACCGAAGAAGATCGCCGCATTATTTTCGGACATACACATCGCAGATGCATTCATTATTTGAGTGACAACAGTTTGTGGCTGAATCCGGGAAGCGTGTCCTACCGTCGTCGCGACGATCCGTCGAAAGAAGCGCACTATTTCACGATTACCGATGGCAAAATAGCGATGAAAAGTCTTGTCTATGACCGCACGCCTTTGCTCGAAGCGGCACAAAAGTTGCGGTTGAAGGAAGAAGAGATGAAGGTTGCGTACTTCTTTTTCGCGTAAGCGGCGGGAGAGCAGGCAAAAACATTGGGACGTATCCACGATTTGGTGTCGGGATACGTCCTTTCTCATTTATTGTACACCGGCAGGTTGCGATTTACAGCTTACAAGGCGATAATTCCCGCTCATTTTGCGCCTCAGTTTACATTTTTATGATTGCTTCATTTTTTTACACTATGGTATGGGAAACGTATCTTTGATAATAGAGGTTGTGAAGTTGCGGATATGATTCTGCAGAGGCTGCGGATGATATCCGCCTATTCTATAGGAAGCAGGTGAGAAAATGACTACTATTTATTGGGTATCGAGTAGCGATGAGTTGGCGGCAGCCATTGGCCGGGCAGAACCTGGTTCTTCGATCTTGTTGGCAGACGGCGTTTACGATCGGAATGAAAACTATATTATTGAAGGCAAAATAGGATCGGACACCGCAATATTAAGCATTCGCGCTGTAAATAAAGGAAAAGCGATAATCGCTGGAGAATCAAGTATACGCATCTTGAACTCTGCCTATGTAGAGGTATGGGGACTGCATTTCCAGGTCGGTCAGCGCGAATCTATCATTCTAGACGGTTCGCGGCATGTGAGGATTGCGCGGAATAGATTTGAGCCACGACAGGTTGGGGCGGAGTATAGCCTGCTGTCTGTGCTGGGAAGCGGCAGCGGCTGGAACCGGATCGAACGCAACGAGTTCGGGCCAAAGGCCGACCTCGGACCGCTCGTTGTTTTTGATGGCGACGGTGAACAAATCTCGCAGCATGATGTCATTGAATATAATTATTTTCATCATATAGGCCCGCGTGTCGTCAATGGGCTTGAAGCGATCCGGCTCGGCCTGTCCGGCATCTCTCTCTCGAAAGGCTATATTACCATTCAACACAACCTGTTTGAAAATTGCGACGGAGAGCCCGAGATTATTTCGGTAAAAAGCTGCTATAATACAGTTCGGTACAACACGTTCCTTAACTCCGCCGGCCAAGTGACAGCGCGTCACGGACATGGAAACCGCTTTCATAATAATGTATTTATTGGCGATGGCGTGAAGGAAGAAATGGGCGGATTTCGCATTTACGGCAACGACCATCATATTTTTGAAAACTATATGGAAAACTTGACGTTGGATGCGCTGCTCATTGACGGCGGCAACTACGATGGCGGATCGGACGGCTATCCCGAGGCGCCCACGCAGGAGGAACTGAGGAAACATTGGCGCGTCTATCGAGCCAGTGTAGTGAATAATACGATTGTCAATTGTCGTCACGGCATTACGCTCGGCAAGCGGATTCCTTATGCGCCGGAGCAATGTGTAATCGCTTACAATCGGATATGCGGCAAGGAGCAGCCGGCCATCTATGAATACCGGCCGTCTCCGGTGGTTTGTATTAACAATCATAAAGCGGATGTCGCGGATATTCGTTGTCCGGCTATTCTGACAAGAATTGACGTCGGTCCCGACTCCGAATAAAACTAACATGGAGGAGAACCTATGGCCCAAACTCGAAACCGGTGGACAATCTATCTGAAGCAGCTCCGGCATAAAAATCGCAGCGTATACATGACCTGGATGCTTTCCTACGTCTCGGTGCTACTCGTGCCCATTCTGATCAGCGGCGTTATATACGGCGCGACGCTGAACGTTGTAAAGGCTGAAATTAACCGTGCCAACCAATCTATTCTTCTTCAGATGGAGCAAGCCATAGATAGCCAGTTCAAAGGAATCGAGAATTTAAGCCTCGAGGTGAGCCTCAACAGGCGAATCGCAGCATTTATTTCGGCCGATACCAATCTGTCTGATTCGGACCACTACGATATATACCAAATCGCTAATGATTTGCGCGTATACGAAATCGCTAACGATTATCTTGAAGGCATTTATATTTACTACAAAAATAGCGATACGGTCATCGCCCGCAACAACCGTATGAACATCAAAGCGTTATACGACCATATTCGCCTTGAAGAGCATATGCCGTTCCAGTCGTTACAAGAATATTTTGACCAAGGGTACATTAAAGGCTACCACTCCGTTGTTGTGTCTGAAGAGAATGAGTGGCGGCCTACGGTCATGTATGCCCAAAATGTGAACTCAACAATCATGAATCAACCTGAAGCTGTCTTGCTGTTCATGATTGACCGCAGCAAGCTGCTGGAGCAAGCTTCGGTGCCTGAGAAAGGTACGATCTTTATTCTGGATGAAGACAACCGGTTCATTGCGTCTACGGGTGAGTCGCTGTCCGATCCTCCTTTACTATACGGCGATATGTCGGAAGAATCAGGACAACTTGAGATCGAGACTGCCGGTCGCCGGCTTGTTGCATCTTACACAACCTCATCCATTACGGGATGGAAATATGTGATGACGCTGCCGACGAACGTATATCACCAGAAGATGAACGTGGTAGAGCAATTGACGATCGCCAGCATCTTGCTTTGCCTGATTGTTGGCGGTGGCGTGACGTATTGGCTCCTCAAGCGGAACTACCTGCCGATCTATGCGCTGATCCAGAGCTTGTCGTTCAAGGCAGGGTTTACCTTTGATCGCGGCTCTAATGAATACTCCTTTCTGGAGCATGCGCTGAGCAGCACCTTTCATGAGAAGGAGGAGCTTCATTACAAGCTGAATCAGCATAACAATACACTCAGATCGCACTTTTTGCAGCGGCTGCTGAAGGGGCAACTCGACAGCCATATCCCGTTGCACGAATCGTTCTCAGCCTATGATCTGCGTCTCCCGCAGGGCGGATTTTCTGTTATTTTGCTGCGCATCGAGCATTTCGGCAAGTTCCATCGGAAGGATGAGGACCAGGTCCATAACAAGCGGTTGCTGCACTTCCTGATCGCCAACGTGGTCGAAGAGGTCGCACGGAAGTCAGTAAACGCCTATGCGGTAGAGCTGGACCAGGAGTTGCTCGCCTGCATCGTCAACCATCAGCTTGCATCGCCAGCGGAACAGCGGGGGGAGCTGGGGCAGATCGCGGAAGAAACGATGTCATTCATCTCCAATCATGCCCATGTCCAGTTGACCGCTTCCATCAGCGCGCAACAGGTGGGCGAATATGGCATCTTCCAGGCGTTCCAGGAAGCGATCGAGGCGATGGAATACCGTATCATTGCAGGCAGCGGCGGTATTATTCATTATGGGGACCTGAGCGGCAACGACAACTTAGGGGCTGCTTCAGGTGGTTATTTTTATCCGCTCAAGGCCGAGCAGCAATTGATCGCTATGGTTCGCGAAGGGCAGCTCGATAAGGCGAAAGCGTTCGTCGGGGAGATCATTCAGAAAAATGTGACGACGGAGCCGTTTCCTTTTCATACAGCCAAATGTCTCATGTTCGATCTAATGGCTACGCTGCAAAAAGTAATCGGCGAAATCCGCATCGCGGGCAAGCCGGATATGCCTGACGGAGTGCGCGCCATCGAACGCCTGATGCAATGCCAGACGGTAGGGGAGATGCGCAGCCAGCTTTACGATATGCTAGAGCTTCTGTGCGGCTACGTTAATAATAACCGCGAATACTGCAGCAATCCGCTAATCGATAAGGTCATGAAATATGTCAACGAGTATTACCAGGACGAGAACCTGAATATTTCGATGATCGGGGAAGCCTTCTCCATGACGCCGTCGTATGTTTCCAAACTGTTCAGGGATCTTGCAGGCGAATCTCTGCTCGATTATATTAACAAGACGCGGCTGGTACAGGCCAAATTGCTGCTTATCGACGGTAAATATACGATCAGCGAAATATCGTTGAAGGTTGGTTACAACGATGTGAATACCTTCCACCGCATATTCAAAAAATTTGAAGGGATAACGCCCGGGCGCTACAGGGAAGTCAAGTAGCTCTCGGGCTTTTCTTTTCAAGAAAAAGTGCCAAATATACGGTTTTGTTACCCTCATTTTTGAGAAATTGCAGTATATTTTAGGTTTTAACGATGGCTTGCGGCATCGGATTAACGTTATGTTGAAAGCGTATTCAAATCAACTTATTCAAGACGAAAAAACGGAGGGGCACAATGGGGAAAAATCGCAACGGCAAGAGTCGCAATAGGCTGCAGCTCACACTCGGGATCGCAATGGTACTTTCATTGTTGTTAACCGCATGCTCCAGTAATGGGGGCTCCGGAAACAAAGAGAAGACAGAGCCGACTCAAAGGGCCGTCAGCAATAAAGGCGGCGATGGCGTAAGCAAAGGCAACAAGGGATCAGATAAGCCGGTGTATCCGCTGGATACGAAAGATACTCTCTCATACTGGGCTCCAATCAACGGAAATCTGATTACATTTACAACGAATCTGGCGGAAGCGCCGATCGGGAAGGCAATTGCAGAAGCTACCGGCGTGAAAGTGAACTACATCCACCCTTCCGAAGGTCAAGCTGAAGAGCAGTTTAATTTGTTACTGGCTTCCAGCAAGCTGCCGGACGTGCTGGAGTACGATTGGAGTATTTATCCCGGTGGACCGGAGAAGGCGATTTCAGACGGGGTTATCGTACCACTAAACGATTTGATCGACCAATATGCGCCTAACCTGAAGAAGATGCTGGAAGCCAATCCAGAGCTGGATAAAATGGTGAAAACCGACAGTGGCCAATATTACGTCTTCCCGATGGTGCGCAACGAGGAAGGATTAGTCTTCCGCGGACCCATTCTGCGCAAGGATTGGTTGGATGAGCTAGGGCTGCAATTGCCTGTAACGGTAGACGATTGGCATAAGGTTCTGACGGCGTTCAAAGAGAAAAAAGGCGCTGTTGCACCGCTGACGGCGTTATACGCGAACAAAATGAATTTGCAGGACGCGTTCTTCGGCGCATACAAAACGTCGCACGGCTTCTATATTGACGACCAAGGAAAAGTAAAATACGGCCCGTTAGATCCACAATACAAGGATGTTATGACGTTGTTCCGCCAGTGGTATTCCGAAGGGCTGATTGATAAAGACTTCCCGATCGTCGAGCGCGACACGCTGGATAAGCGGATTCTGAACGGTGAGTCCGGCGCAACTGTTTTCCTGCTTGGTGGCGGCATGGGTAAATGGCTGGAGTCCGGCAAAGCCCAAAATCCGGCTTTTGATCTTGTTGCGGCTCCTTATCCGGTTTTGAAAGCAGGCGAAAAACCGTTCACCGGACAGCGCGATTTCAAATATAACCCGAAAGCAAGCGCGGCTGTGACGACATCGGCGAAAGATCTGGAAACGATTGTAAAATGGCTGGACTTCGCATTTAGCGAGCAAGGAACCATGATGTACAACTTCGGCGTTGAAGGCGAAAGCTACAAGCTGGACAACAGCGTTCCGAAATTTACCGATATGATCGTAAAAAATGATAAGTACACTTCACAGCAGATGTTGGCGCAGTATACGGTTCCGAACGGTCCATTTCCGATGCATGAGCAAAAAACGACCAACACGTTCCCACAACAGGACGAGGCAGTCCAGATTTGGTCGGAGACCGATGCGGCGAAACACATTTTGCCCGCGTTCATTACGCCTACTGTAGATGAGAGCAAGAAGGTAGCGCAGACGATGACGGCAATCAACACGTATCTGGAAGAAATGTTCATCAAATTTGTTATGGGTAACGAGCCGCTCGATAAGTTCGACAGCTTTGTGAAGCAGTTGGAAGATATGGGGATTCGCGATGTAATCGACATCTATCAAGGCGCCTTGGATCGCTACAACAACAGATAACTCCATGAATCGTCCCACGGTTGGCTGCAGGCTGCCGTGGGGGCAAGGGAATGGTTCAGCCATCCCCTGCCAATAATGCTGGATGTGAATAGGAGGAGTAGGAGATGGCTCAATTGAAGCTGGGACGCAGCAAAGTCACGCATGCCGGTCGTCTGCCGCTTAATATTGCGAAAGATATGGTTAAGAACAAGTATTTGTACATGATGCTTACTCCTGTTTTGTTATATTTCATTATTTTTCATTATTTCCCGATGTACGGTTCGATTATTGCGTTCAAGGATTTTAACCCCCGGCTTGGAATTGGGGGCAGCGCGTGGGTAGGACTTGAGCATTTCAAAGACTTTTTTGGCGGGATGTATTTTTGGCGGGTGCTTAAAAACACTCTGATGATTAGCTTGTACGATCTCATTTTCGGTTTTCCCGCTCCGCTTATTCTCGCCTTGTTGCTTAATGAGGTGAAAAATGCGCTGTTCAAGCGTTCGGTTCAGACGATTACTTATTTGCCGCATTTTATTTCGCTTGTCATTATTTGCGGCATGATCAAGGATTTTACGAGCAGTGACGGCGTCATCAACGATATTATCGCATTTTTCGGCGGTGAGCGGGTTACGATGCTGCTGGAGCCGTCTTTTTTCCGGACTATCTTCGTTTCGTCGAATATATGGCAGCATATAGGCTGGGGTACCATTATTTATTTGGCCGCGCTGTCTGCGATCGATCTCGAGCAATATGAAGCTTGCAAGATCGACGGGGGTGGACGCTGGAAGCAGATGCTTCATATTACTCTACCCGGTCTGCTTCCTGTTTTCGTTATATTGCTCATCCTGAACATTGGCCGAATTATGAGCGTTGGCTTCGAGAAAGTTATTCTGTTGTACAACCCGACCACTTATGTGACAGCGGATGTCATTTCCTCGTATGTGTACCGGATCGGGCTTCAAGATTTTCAATTCAGTTTCAGCTCCGCTGTCGGATTGTTCAACTCCGTGATTAACTTCGCGCTTGTTATCGGCTCCAACTGGATAAGCCGGAAGTTGAACAATACGGGTTTGTGGTAGAGGAGGGTTCGCATGCGAGTAAGCTTGGGTGAACATATATTCGTGGTTTGTAATACGCTGTTTTTGTCCGCGCTCATGATTGTAACAATGTATCCAATTCTGTACGTGGCATTTGCTTCATTCAGTGAACCAGCGCTGATGATGGCGCATAAGGGCATTCTTTGGAAGCCGCTGGGCTTCTCTCTTGAAACCTATGAGGCGGTATTCAGCAACCCGATGATCCTGCTCGGCTACCGCAACACTTTATTTGTTGTCATTGTAGGTGTGGCTCTCAATTTGCTGCTTACTTCCTTTGCCGCATACGCCTTGTCCAGAAAAACGTTGCAATATCGCAAGCAGCTTACGTTGCTTATCGTGTTTACCATGTTTTTCAGCGGTGGATTAATTCCGTTCTACTTACTGGTCAGAGGGTTGGGCATTACGGACACACTGTGGGCGCTGATCCTGCCTACCGCAATAAGCGCATTTAACCTCATTATCATGCGAACATCGTTCGAGGCAGTACCGGATGCACTGGAAGAGTCGGCCAAGATTGACGGCGCCAACGACTTTGGCATTCTGTTCCGCATCTTCCTGCCGCTATGCAAGCCGGTGCTTGCAGTGGTAGGCCTATATTACGGAGTAAGCCACTGGAACTCCTGGTTTAACGCTATGATCTTCCTTCAGGATCGGTCGCTGTATCCGTTGCAGCTGATCCTGCGAGAAATTTTGATTATTGGCGATGCAAACTCCATGGCGGAAGGAGCCTCCCAGGATGAGATCATCATATTGGGTGAGACATTGAAATACGCCACTATTATGGTTGCGACCCTTCCGATTTTTCTAGTCTATCCGCTATTACAAAAATATTTCGTGAAAGGCGCCTTGATTGGTGCCATTAAAGGTTAGGAGAAGGGGTGGAATTCAGAAATGAGCAATGAAAATGTGATACTAAAACCATCCGAGCTGACGGCTTGGTGGGATAAAGTGAAGATCAAAGTTGATCATATGATCGAAGCGGGCTGGACAGAAGCGCCGCATGTTTCGGCGGCGGGCAAATATGACCAGATCAAAGTGGATCAGTGGATTTCAGGCTTCTGGCCGGGCATTCTGTGGATTCTGTACGATATGACCGGCGAGCAACGTTATCGGGAGGAGGCGGAGCCTTGGGACGAACGCATGGAGCAATGTTACTTGCGGGACAACCATTTCCACCACGATGTCGGCTTTCAGTTCCTGCCGACATCGGTTATCCGCTACAAGCTGACCGGCGACCCGGACGCTCGGCGGCGCGGGCTGTTTGCCGCCAACTATTTGGCGGGCAGGTACAACCCGGCAGGACAGTTCATTCGAGCCTGGCCCCGCAACCAGACGGGTTGGTCGATCATCGATTCGATGATGAATTTGCCGCTTCTGTTCTGGGCGAGTGAAGAAAGCGGTGATCCGCGCTTCAAGCATATTGCGGTCGCCCATGCAGATATGGTGCTTCGCTCATTCATCCGAAGCGACGGATCGGTGCATCATATCGTTATCTTCGATCCGGAGACGGGCGAAGTGGAGCGTTATGACGGCGGACAGGGTTTCGCGCCGCAATCGTCCTGGTCGCGGGGCCAAGCTTGGGCGCTCTACGGGATGAGCTGCGCTTACCGCTATACGGGAGAAGCGCGTTACTTGAATGCGGCGAAGGGGGTGGCGCATTATTTCATCAGCGCGTTGGCGGAAGACGATGTGCCGCATTGGGATTTCCGTGCGGCGACCGACTTGACGGACGAGCCGCGCGACACCTCGGCAGCGAGTTGCGCAGCATCTGGCTTGATCGACATCGCGTCGCAGGTGGCTCCTGAGGAAGCCGCCTTATATCAGCGTGCGGCCACGCGCATTCTTCGCTCGCTGTCGAACAACTACAGTGCGCTCGACAAGCCCGAGTATGAAGGCATCCTGCTCGGTGCAACCGGTCATAAGCCAGTCAATACCAACATCAACGTATCGCTGATTTACGGCGATTACTATTATATTGAAGCTTTGGCGAAGAGCAAAGGCTGGAGCCAGCATGTTTTTTAAGGGGAATCAAAGGCCGTAATTACGAAGCCGGGAGGACAGTAAGCTCCTCCCGGCTTCCGTATTCTTGAGAGGAGGTGCTGGACGGAACGAAGGGATGATTCAATGACCATCATTTCATAATGGAAAGGATGAAAATGAATTATGGGAACCAAAAGTATGACGTGCATTATTTTGATCTGTATGCTGGTTGCGTTAATGCCAGGAACGGCGAGGGCGGCTGATGCGAAGTTCACAATTGGCAGCTCCGACGTGACGGCAAGCGGAGATGACGGCAACGTTCCAGCTAACACGGTGGACGGCGATTTCTTAACACGGTGGTCGGCGAATGGCGACATGCAATGGATCCAGTACGATTTGGGTGAAAATCGCAAAGTGTCTTTTATCAAAATTGCATTTCTGAATGGGGGAAGCCGCACTTCTACTTTTGATATTTTGACGTCTACGGACGGTTCCACCTTTACGACCGTCAGCAGCGGAGTTGTGAGCAGCCTTGTGGAAGGTCTGCAAACGTTCGATTTTCCGGATGTCGATTCTACCCGCTATGTCAGAATCGTTGGGCACGGTAATTCCTCCAACCTGTGGAACAGCTATTCTGAAGTTGAACTCTACGGCACCGCGAGCGGATCTCCGCCAGGCGCAAGCAAGTTGGCGATTACCGTGCCACAACTTATGGCCAGCGGTGATGACGGCAATATCGTCGCGTATACAATCGACGGCGATCTTAACACGCGCTGGTCAGCGAGTGGCGAGGGGGAGTGGGTCCAATACGACCTTGGATCGAGCAAGCGCGTGGAATACGTGAAGATTGCCTTCACCAACGGGGCAGAGCGAACCTTCGCTTTTGATATCCAGACTTCATATGATGGCTACAACTTCAGTACAGTGCTTTCGGGAGCGGTCAGCAGTCTGAGCAATAGCTTGCAGACGTTTGATTTTGCCGATGTTGCCCCCGTCCGCTACGTTCGCATTGTTGGCCACGGCAACTCGGTGAATGTCTGGAATAGCTTTGCCGAGGTCGAAATTTATGGTAGCGATTCTAGCGGCAGCGGTAGCGAAGGGACGGTCGTCGAAGTTAGCACTTCCACACAGTTGGCTGCCGAGCTTGCAACCGCTACGGCGGGTAAAACGATTGTGTTGGCAAACGGCACGTATTCGCGTACAAGCCCGTTTGCTGTTCAGAACAAAAACGGCACTGCCAACGCGCCAATCGTCATTAAAGCGAAAAACCGCGGTCAGGCTATCATCTCGGGAGCGTCAGGCTTCCGCGTCGAAAACTCCTCGCATGTGGTGCTGGACGGATTAAAGTTTACGAATTCAAGCAATGGCGCAGTGGTGTTGGAAGGCTCGCACCATGTACGACTGACCCGTAATACGTTTGCTCTTCCAAGCTCGGGGAACGGCCTGATGTGGCTGCAAGTGCGGGGCACGAACAGCCATCATAACCGCATCGATCGGAACGACTTCGGACTGAAGAGCGACACCGAACCGCTGATCGCTTACGAAGGACAGGACGGCTCAGGGCAAATTTCGCAATACGATATTATCGAATACAACTATTTCCATGATGTAGGCCCATGGGTAGCTAACGGCAAAGAGACCATTCGTCTCGGCTTATCGGGCCTTACGCTCTCCCACGGCTATAATACGATACAATACAATGTATTTCAGAATTGCGATGGAGAGCCGGAAATCGTATCGGTCAAGAGCAGCAGCAATTCGGTGCGCTTCAATACATTCCGCACGTCCAAGGGCAGCCTGACGCTGCGGCATGGCCATAACAACAGCGTATATGGAAACTTCTTCCTCGGGGACGGCGTGGAGTCGGATCAGGAGGGCATCCGGATGTTCGGGAATGACCATAAGATTTATAACAACTACTTCGAGAATTTGACTGGGGAAGCAATCTACTTGCCTAACGGCGACTTCGACGGCGGTACTGGAGGCTCCCCTCCAAGTCCGACAGTTGAAGAATTGCGTAAACAATGGAAAGCTTACCGGGCGCTTATCGTCAACAATACGATTGTAAACAGCAAAACCGGTATCGTCATCGGCTCAGGCAAAGCGTATGCTCCGCAGGATTCCGTCGTTGCGAACAATATCGTTTACAACAGCACCGGCACGCTTTATTACGAGGCGGCGACAACGAATACGCTGTTCCAAGGTAACATCGGGTTTGGCAGCACTATTAACAACAGATCGCGCAGCTCGGAGCAGATCCGAAATATCAATCCGCTACTGACTGCGGTGAGCGGCATTCAGAAACTGTCCGCGAGCAGCCCGGCAATTGATGAAGCAGTGGGGACATACGCGTTCGTGCTGGCGGATATGGACGGTCAAATGCGGTCGACAGCAGATGTGGGAGCGGACGAATATTCCGGCGCGCCTCTACTGAATCGCCCGCTAGTGGCTGACGAGGTGGGGCTGAATACGCCTTAGGATCGATATATGTGCAAGCGTGCCGGCGGTTGGTTCGCCGGCATGACTATGTAGATCCATTGATGTAAGGAGCAGTCCTGTTATTCACTTCATTTGGAAGGATGGGAGACCATGTTTCACAGCAATTATGGAGCAGCGGGAAAAAACGAGGTGACTGTACATGCTTACTAGCACAATGTTGCCGGCTCCGCGTGGCGGCGGCTTCCGTATGGAAGGTTATTGGGTATGGTGCGGTTCCGTCGTGCAAGGCGAGGACGGCAAATTCCATATGTTTGCCTCGCGCTGGCCGAAGACGCTGCCAATGCATCCCGGCTGGATGACAGCTTCAGAGATTGTCAGGGCAGACTCGGATACCCCCGAGGGACCGTACCGATTCTGCGAGGTGGCGCTTCCAGCGAGGGGAGCGGAATATTGGGACGGACGCTGTACGCACAACCCCCATATCGTCAAGCACAACAACAAATATTTGCTTTATTATACGGGTTCGACCCATCCGCTAAGCGATCCAGAGCCGCCCGGAAATTTCGGGTTAACCGATCCTCAATGCATCGTGGCGCGGGCGAACAAACGGGTAGGCCTGGCTATAGCGGACAGCGTTTTTGGCCCGTGGCGCAGAGCGGACGAACCGATATTGCCAACACGTCCCGGCCGATTCGATAGCTTTCTGACCTCCAATCCGGCTCCGTGTGTCCGTGAGGACGGTTCCGTACTGCTGATCTACAAGGCACGTCACTATAAAGGCAACCTTCATGGCGGCATGACAATTGGCGTTGCGTATGCGGATCACTACGAGGGGCTTTACCGGGTGCTGAGTGACGAGCCGGTGTTTCCTCCAGAGTCGTTCCATATCGAAGACCCTTTCATCTGGCAGACAAACGAAGGATACAATTTGATCGCCAAAGATATGGAAGGGCATCTATGCGGAGAAAAATACGGCGGCATCTACGCCAAGTCGCCGGACGGACTAAAATGGAGCTTGCATGGGCAGCCGCAAGGCTATTCCCGGACGGTGCGTTGGGATGACGGCACGGTGCAGACGCTGGGCAATCTGGAGCGGCCGTTCCTGTTGTTCCAGAACGGCAAGCCGACTCATTTGTTCGCGGCCGTATCGGACGGCAGTGATGGTTTTAAGGACGCTTCCGATACGTGGAACATGGTTATACCTTTGAAGCAATGATTCACTGGGGCTGTGGCAGATTATGAACCGGCTCGTGGACAAGGGCAATAAAGTTATCGTTATCGAGCATAACCTTGACGTCATCAGTCAGGCGGATTGGATTATGCTTACGGAGCAGACTCAGATACAGCTGCAGTCTTAACCGCATGTCAACATAATCAACGGCGGCATACTCTCCGATATACTAAAATGCTTTGCCTGTATACATCAGGTATTGTATACTATTGGCAAAATTTAAAGTATTACTTGAGAGGAGAACAACGATGAAGAAAAAGCTACTGATGACTCTAAGCGGATCTGTAATTTTATTGGTAGGAATGGCCGCAGGGGCCCTGGCCAGTACACAACTCCAGGAGATTAAAGCATACTTGAACGGAGATTTGAAGGTAAGAGCGAACGGGCAAATCATCTCCTTAAAAGATGGCAACGGAAAGACGGTTCTGCCTATTACTTATAACGGCACCACTTATCTGCCGGTAAGATCGGTATCTTCACTGCTGGGAGTGGCGGTAAATTATAACGCGCAGGCCAAAGAGGTCGTAATAGGTGAACAGCAGGCCGGCGTCCCGATTAATAAAGAGGACTTCAACAACACGCTGTATTCCATAGAATCTGCGCAGACCACATTTAACGGCAAGGATTATAGAGAGGTATTGTACAGCGCTTCCGGCTCCAATATCAAGTACACCGCACTTAGTCCCTTAGGCAAATATACGAAGCTGATTCTACAGTTTGCGGCAACCGGCCAGGACGTAGATGCAATTGAAATCAAGGATATTGACAAGAATGCATTACTCAAGAAGGTAGGGAAGATTTCGACATCCGCCGGTATCCAGACGATTGAGGTATCAATCTCCGGAGTGAGCAACATCTCGATTGATGTCACGCAGCCTGTCGATGGTGGTTTCATTATTCCGCTGACCACTTCCTACTATAAATAGCGTGGATAGTCTGTGCCAGAGACAGCATGGCTTCATTCTAGTCCCGTTAAAACAGCGATTCCCAATAACAGGGGATCGCTGTTTGGCTTTCTATCTTGAAGTGCCCTTCAGGCGGAACCAGAAAGTGCAGCGCAGATCTTCAAATACATAAAATGCCCAAACGGTGTTATGAAAGCCTTGGAGAAATCATGATCATCCTTGTAGGTAGGCACGCAAAGCTTTCATTTCATCGATCCAAGCCGGAAGGAGACATTTGGCAAAACTGAGACAGGTAAGAGAGAATTGATGGTTCAGGTATGGTATCCGTCTCAAGATGGAACCGGCAAGTACGCTCCTTTTATTCCAGATACCCAGATTTTACGTTATATGGCTACGAACTATGGCCTTCCCGGGTTTACTTTACAACACCTAAAGTACGTATCCAGTCATGCTTATTCGGGGGCTGAAGTCTCTTCTGCACAGACTTCATACCCACTGATCCTTGCGAATCCCGGCTTCGGCTCTTCCAGGTTCCTCCACACGGCGCAAGCTGAATATCTCGCGAGTCACGGATATATCGTGGCAGTGATTGACCACACCTACAATACATTTGCAACCGAGTTTCCGGACGGTCGAATCACGACCAGCACAACCAACGATTTATTCTCGCCTGACCATGATTACCAGACGGAAAGAGATAATCGCGACAAGTTGGGTAAAGTTTTAACCGACGATGTGGCGTTTGTGCTGGACCAATTCGAGCTCATCCAATCGGGGAAGATTCCAAGTCATCTAAAAGGGAGAATTGATCTCGGTAATGTCGGTGTGTTCGGTCATTCCATCGGCGGAGCGACGGCCTATGACGCTTCTTACGATCCGCGAATCGCGGTTGGAATAGACTTTGATGGAGGGCTTTATCGTCTGCGTGATAGAGAGGGTCTACATAAGCCGTTTTTGTTCATCAACTCGGAAAGCGAATTCGAAAAATTAAAAATGGTGATGGATAACCGGGACTACACAGATGCAGAGCTTAACCATATGGGCTCACAAGAGAGTGGGAGGATAAAGTAAAGGAAGATAAAAAGTTAGAGCTTGAACGGATGCGCGAAACGGTCGACGACGGGGGACAAGTCCTCTATATCGATAATACGGAGCATTTGAATTTTACCGACGTACAGTTCATTACTCCGATATTCAGAATGCTGGGTATTACAGGAAAGATTGCTCCCGAAAGAGCAAATTCCGTTATCAATGCCTATATGCTGGATTTCTTCGATATGTATCTGAAAAATCAAAGCAAAATCTTAATGAAAGGACCGGATAGCCGCTTTCCGGAGGTAAAGTTCGTAACCTCACTATTTTAATTTACGGAACAGGTTACCGAATTTGATAAGCTCCTATTAATCGAGGAATGGAAAAAAATCTAATGCAATTCATGCCATGTGATACAGAGCTACTGGCTTGCATTGCCGATACTTACAAATTCGATGCACGATTGAATAACTACCGTTATGGGACCCTTTATGAAGTATATTCATGCTGGCAATGGACAACGCTTAAGGTTAAGTATTATCTTATGCGGGAGGTCATCACTTCTTGAAATTTGAACTAGGACGTTGCTTACTGAATGAACGATTGATGGAATCCGGAAAGTCAGCGGAATGGCTGGCAAAAGACTTGCTTTTTAAACCGGAACGAGTTTACGACTTTATTGAAAACAAAAGAGTGATACCACTCAAAATTGCCATATCGATCGCCGATTCCATCGGTTGTGATGTTCGTGCCTTGTATGAATTAATTCCGAACGATAAAGAAGTAAAGGGAGATTAATGGAATAAGTGGTACGTTGCATTAAGACTACAAATGTGATCCATTAAGCTAAGATAACGGGAAACGATAGCTCAATCAAAATAAGAAGGTAGCTGATCATTGAGATCGGATGCCTTTGTTAAATTAACGGGCAACTGTAAGAGGACAAGAACATAGACCTATTTAAATCCACGCTGGACGCGGTTTTTTTATTTTATCAGTACAAGTTCTTATCCTTAGCTCTAGACAAGAACTTGTACCGATTGCAGATCTTATTCTCAAGTAATTATTCATCTCTGTTTAATTGTCTTCATTGCTGAAGTAGGTCTAGTAAGAGAAAAAACAGCACATAATAGGGCTACAATTACGATAGCCGCACCAACCCAAGCTGTACTTCGCACTGTACCTGTCTGTTCTAATACTACTCCTCCAATTCCTGAACCCAAGGATATGCCAATTTGGAGAGCCGAGTTATTAAAGCTTTGTTGAATATCTGAATGATCAGGATCGATCTGAATAAGGTAATTCTGTTGAGGTGGCGAAAGACTCCAGCTTAGTGCCCCCCAAATGACCATAACTACAAGGAATGAGATTATCGAGATGGTAGAGAAGGGAAGCAATAATAAAATGACAGCAAAGGAACTGATAACAATAATAATACTTTTATGCGAACCAAGACGATCTCCAAGTACCCCGCCGAATGCTCCTCCTAAGACAGCAGATATACCAAAGATAAAATAACACATGCTTATCCAATATTGATCAAGATGCAGCTCAGATGCTAAGAATGGAGTGAAATAAGCATATAGCGTATAATGTCCGGCCAGGGTAAAGAGCGTCGCGAGATGTGCACTTGCTACTTTCAAATTACCTAAAGCCTTGATCTGTACAGATAAGGGCTTGATATTTTCCGTAGGGATCTTTTCCAAAAATGCATAAATAAGAACCATAGAGAGAAGAGATAGCAAGGCGATTCCGAGAAAAATAACACGCCAGCCAAAAGAGTTACCTATTAATATGCCAACAGGCACTCCTAACACCAATGAGGAGCTGATTCCCATATAGACAATTCCGATTGCCTTCGCTCGGTGCGCAGGTTCAACAATTTTGGCCGCAATCGTGAGCGAGAGCACGATAATTAAAGCTGTACTCATTGCCGTAATGACTCTTGACACCATCATGATCGAGAAGCTTGGGCTGAAAAATGTCATCATATTCCCCATAAAGAATACGACTAATGAAATAAGATAGAGGGATCTTCGTTCAAATCTTGCCGTTAGTGTAAGAAGAACAGGGCCTGCAATAGCATATACAAGAGCGAAGACCGTTATCAACTGTCCTGCAGTGCCCAGCGTTACATTCAAATCATCAGCAATAAGAGGTAATATTCCTCCTACAATGAGTTCAACCAACCCTACACAAATGGCAGAGGCAGCAAGTATCCATACTTTAAGATTCATTTTTCTAATTCCTTTCTTGCTTTTTAATAGTAAAAAAACCAAAAAATCCTGACCACAAAATAGATAACACCATTTTGTAATCAGGATTTTTTGGTTCCTGGTAGAGACCCTCAAACCATATTATTGAGGTTATACACTGTTATGTCTTATGATTATACATATTTTAATACAACTATACAATATTGTTCATGAATAAAATTTGTGATCCAGCTCTTATTTTGCCATAATGAAACAAATAGAATTTACTTATAAACGGGGAACCGAATGATGGATACACAAGATACCACCTATAATAAAAAAGCGCGATATATCAAAGTTTACAACCAACTTCTTAAAATGTTTGATAACGGTGTTTATCCGGAAGGGACACGATTGCCACCAGAACCCGAATTAGCGAAACTTATGGGTGTCAGCCGGACTACACTACGTCAATCGCTGGCTTTGCTCCAAGAGGATGGATTTGTTGAAGCTAAACAGGGTTACGGTAATGTAGTGAAAAAAATCGGTGATGGCTATTTTATCGGATTAGAGAGAATAGGTAATCCTTTTCACAAGTGCTGCAATGACAAAGTGGATGAAATTACGATCTTACGTCGTTTTGAGGTCTCCACTTCTTATGTAAACACCGTACTTCGCCGAGAAGTACCCGTGTATTTAGGAGTAGAACGCCATTATTTAAACAGTAACACCCAAATCGGATTTTGTTACAGCATTGTTCCGAGTGACAGCGTAGATAGTCATAGCGTTAATTTAAATGACAGTGAAAGTGTAAAGCAGTACTTGGAAGAAACGATTTATAAGCTGGCTCATAAGTCAGAAACCGAAATTAAATATATTGTAGGCACAGATATGCTCAAATTAAGTGGGCTGTTTACAGATCAAGATGTCTTTGTATTGCTTATTGAGAATATTGTAGACAATCGCGGAACTATTATCGTTCACAATAAATATTATATACCCTTGGAAAAGGCTTCACTGCGATTATCTTCATTTGGATGAGTCTAATTTGTTAGTGTGTAAAAGAGCAAAAGTCTGGTATACCAGGCTTTTGCTCTTTTAAATTAGATATTTAAGGAAAATTAAGATTTACTTTACATCTTATTTAGGAGTTTCTCTATGAAAAGGGTATAAAGGAGGTAGCTTAGCAGAATCTAGTGAAGGAATGAAGGAGATAGCGATGAGGCACTATTTCCTCAGAATGGCTGCTTCCAAAGGTTCTGCAGATATTGCATGAAGCGCCTGAGATTTACCATGCCACTGATCGATTTATCGAAGCGGGCGATTGGATTATGTTGCAGTTAACCAGACAATGGAAACGCAATCATGCTCGGCAGGCTATAAAGAAATCTGGAGTAAGCAGGATTTGTTTCCCTCGCGTTCCTTTTTGAAAGCTTTGCATGAGGATTTAGAGTATTTTGTGGTAGAAAAGATAGCTTCCTCCATCATCCCGGTTGGAAGCTTGGCCGGCAATCTTACCGCTCAGGCGGCGGAACAATTGGGCCTAACGGAGAATACGGCTGTAGTTGTATCTTATTCAGGGTGTGAACGGTGTAGTTTCTTGAAATTTTGAACAAAACAATTGACCTTAGGTCAGACCTAGGGTTTATTGTTTAGATATTCCAAGCCGCATCCCTTAGGAGTGACGCTAACCGGATACTTCACAGGCATTTTGGGTTCTTCGTTCTGAACCATTGAAGTCTATGTTTATAGAGGTTCCTTATTTTGGTGTATTAGTTTTATCGGATTAGGATCTCACTCAGTTCACAATGGGAAAAGCTGCTGCTATCTATTTAGCGATGTCATGTCATAAAGCGAAATTTATTAAGGGAGAGGATGTGGCATGAGTCAAGCGAAAGAGCGGATAACTGCCTTTGATTTTGCAAGAGCATTGGCGATCTTCGGCATGGTAATGGTGAACTATAAGCTAGCGATGCAGGCAGAGAGTGGCGGACCTGCATGGTTGCAAGCGATAGCGGGCCTTTTTGAGGGGAGAGCATCCGCCTTGTTTGTCGTGTTGGCTGGTATTGGGGTGGCATTAATGACCTCGAAAGCCCGTAACTCAATGAACTGGGTACTCATTCCTCAAATCCGGAACAGCTTGTACAAGAGAGCTGCTTTTCTGTTTATATCTGGCGTGCTTTTATTGCTAATAGGCTGGAGTGCCGATATTTTGCATTATTATGCGGTATTTATGCTTGTAGCTGCAGTCTTGATCACCGTATCCGATAATATAATACTAGTTTTGTTTTCGATAATCCTGGTAGCATCGCAGTTGTTTTTAGTCGTATTCGATTACAGCAAGGGATGGGACTCGAGTTTTAAGGAATACATGGGCTTTTGGACGATAGAAGGGTTTACTCGCAATCTGTTATTTAACGGATTTCATCCCATTTTTCCTTGGCTGAGCTTCTTCCTCATCGGCATGTGGATTGGCAGGAAGCGTTGGCTGAATAAGGAAAACCGTTCGAAATTACTAGTATATTCGTTGTCAGGAACGATTATTTTTGAATCGATTTCTTTCTTCTTGGTTAAATGGACCTCCCCAGTACTGAGTAAAGAAGCAGCAACTTATCTTTTTGGAACAAAACCGATGCCGCCCACAATGCTGTATGTTTTCTCTGGCATTTGTTCAGCTGTCGCCATCATTGCGATCTGTCTTTATGTGGTCGATAAATTTGAAAATTCCCTTGTGACACAGGCGATGATCCATA
Organism: Paenibacillus sp. Marseille-Q9583; assembly: GCF_976954365.1. Classification (NCBI taxonomy): domain Bacteria; kingdom Bacillati; phylum Bacillota; class Bacilli; order Caryophanales; family Paenibacillaceae; genus Paenibacillus; species Paenibacillus sp. Marseille-Q9583. The sequence continues at coordinate 4,621 of NZ_CDRJTB010000083.1, read as the reverse complement.
CAGGACAGTTATCGTTAACCCATTATATCGGGCACGTAGTGATCGGAATTGGTTTTCTTATGACAGTGGGTTATTTGGAAAACGGAAGTCTTTCTTTTGCAATGGCATACGGAACCGTTTATTTCATTATCTCCATTATCTTTTCGAGTCTGTGGAGAAAGTGGATGAAAAGAGGTCCGATTGAGCTGATCATGAGAAAATGGTGCTGAGTGGTGTAAGAGGCGTGAAAAGTAACATGTGACACGTTATTATTCAATGAACGTTGAGGGAAGATGCCGTCCATTGTTATCGTTTTAGCTACGCTCCCTTGGACGAACATTCTCTATACCGATGAAGTCTTTACTGTCGCCATCAACCCGAACCTGGATAAAGACAGTCGGGTTATGGTCCGGGAAACCAGCGATGGCAGGGTTATGGCGGTCCTGATGCATGCGATGGCCGATAAGGTAGGCCTTTATCAACGACAAGACTTGTCTGAGAAGATCATTCGCCGAAAATTGAATGAAGCGGGAGTCACTCTGCATGGCGGAGATTATCTTTTTTATTTTTCAGAAGCCGATAAGAACGTCTTGCTGATAAGAATACCTGGAAGGAGACTTGCACAGGTTAACCGAGCAAGATGAGGCGGCTTTCTCCGAGTTCGAATCCTGGCATATATGGAAACTGAATTATTCCAAATTGTTATTGCTCCGTTTCCCGTTCCTTTAAATATAGCAGCTCAAATCGATCATCATGTTGATTATGATAAAAAATTAAAGTTTTTAGTTCAAAAGCCACATAAGACCTTTTTTGAAGCCCAACAGGCGCTACTATATCGGCAGCCTGTTGGGCTAGATGTATTGTCAAGGCAAGTGCGGGAGCGGACCTACTTGGAACGCTGTTGTATCGATTTACCCACTCATCCATGGGTCGTTTTCTATTCTCTCAACAGTCGTGTTAGTGGAATACACTTGTGCAGAGTATCTGTTTTAAAAAACAATAAATGATTCCTTTTTAAGGTTAATGTAAGGTTCCTTTAAAACTCATGTAAAGTAAGAGCTTTATACTAGTCTTCGTACATACTCGAAGATCTACAATCATGATTAGGAACTTATCATTAGGAGGAGCAACATGAATAAACTTAAACATTGGAATACTAAACTACCGAAGTGCATGATTGCCGGCAGTCTTGTTGTCGCATTTAGTACAGGCCCTGTTTTTGGTACGGGGATAGCGATGGCGACGAAACCAACGATTCAGAACGATTCGTTGCTAGAAGCCGACGCGGCTGTTCATCAGCCTGCGCGCTATCAAGTAGACGCAAGGCTTGATGAGAAGAAGATGGCGATTCACGGTACAGAAACTGTGACCTATCGAAACAACACGAAGGATACACTGGACAATATTGTATTTCACACCTTTGCAGATGCAAACCGTTCAAAGGAAACACAGTCGGGTATGTTCGAAAATTCAAATGAACGAATGGCAAAGGAAAATCCGGATAAGAAACCTGAAGATTTCCTGGGCGGCATTGACATTAACAATGTGAAGTCGTTAGGTCAACCCTTGAAGTTCGATAATACGAATCAGGCACTTAAGGTTGCATTGGGACAAGCATTGCAGCCCGGGCAATCTATCACACTGGAACTTGAATTCGACGTAAAAATTCCTTATGGCTCACAGCGGTTGTCCCATTACAAGAATATCATTAATGGCGCTCATTGGTTCCCTGTGCTTTCGGTCTATAACCCTGCAGATCATACGTGGGACAAAACTCCTTACAGCACTACATTTGAATCCGATTATTATGATTCTGCGGATTATCAGGTAACCATGAATGTACCCGCCGATTACCAGATTTCTATGCCTGGAACACTGACCGTACAGGATGCCGAAGCAGGCCGCAAGATCGTAACGGCCACTGCGAATAATACGAGAGAATTTGTCTTCTTCACGAGTCCGGATTATAAAGTAGAAAGTGTTACACGAGATGGTCTGACCATACAATACTATTACTTTGATAATCAGAAAGATAAAAAACAGATTATCGATCAATATATTGATCAAGCATTTAAAGTCATTAACTTCTTCAGCGAAAAATATGGTAAATATCCTTATCCGGAGTTCAGAATTGTTGAATCGTACGTTGAAGGGATCGCTGTTGAATTTTCGCGAATGATTCAGATGGGCATGATCGAGGGTCAGCCAGATATTTCAAACCATTCAGCATTTGTCCATGAAATTGCGCATCAATGGTTCCACGCATTAATTGGAAATAATTCCGAGAAGGAATCATTTCTAGATGAAGGATTTGCCGATTTCTCTATGGTTTATTTCTATGAGAAACAAGGAAATCCGTTAAATGGATTCAAGGTGATTCAATTCGATGAAGTATCGTTAGATAGTCCGCTTGATGCGACCAATGATAAGGTTGGGGATTCTCCCGATGCTATTTTTTATAAAAAAGGCCGTCAAGCCATCTATGAGTTGTATCGTACGCTTGGCGAAGAGAAGTTCGATGAGTTGATGCAGACATATTTTGACCAGTATGTATACAAAAATGCGACGATCGAAGGCCTGCTTCAGGTTGTTGAGAACAAAGCGGGCAAAAAGGTCAGAGATGATTGGGAAGCGGATTTGCGCCTGCCCAATTATTCATTGAAGTCTGAATATCGTCTAACAGCGGACGAGGAAGCCGCTTATATGTACGAGCAATTTAAATCAATATACCATTCGGTGTTTGTGCAGTTTCCAGAGGTTCCGTCTGAAACGATGAGCCGAATTATCGATAAAACGTTGCAGGGCGAGCCGCTAACGATTATCTTGAGCGACCGTTTGACATCGGACAAAGCAACAAAACAACAGGATCAACTGCTAAACCAGTTTCAAGGCTTCTTCCAAATAGCAGGAATAAAGCCAACGATTATAACGGAACGTCAAGTATTAAAAAACAAGCTTAAGAAGGAGCTAGGGGACAGTAATATCATTGTCATCGGGAAACCGGATGCGAATGGGTTTGTACAAGCCTTGAAGTCCGGCATCATCAAGCGTGCTGATACAGTCGGTTTTAAATGGCAGGAAATCATGAATAAGTCTAATCAATCCGGAGCCTACATTATCAAACATCCATATAACCAGAATCGTCTCATGTTGCATTATTTTTGGACAGGGGAACAATTGAGTGATCAGACGGCAGATCCATTTATGGCTAAAGCATTGGAATCATTGAATTTTTCAAACCATTTCTATCAATATTATGTTCTGAATAACGCAGGTAAGAGCAGCAGCGAACAAAAGATCGAAAATCCGTATGCGAAACTATTTGCAGAATAATTAATCACAGGGCAGTCTTAGTCCAGAAGGAGTTCCATGGTCGTATTTTTTTATTAACATAATAAGGATTCTCAGGAAAATTTAAAACCGCACAGCAGGTGAAAATCTGAAAAAACTTTTAAACAAAGCTCGTTGAAAAATATGCAATTGCCTTTGGAAAACCAGCTCTAACCGTGCTCGGAAAACTCGATTGTGCCGCTACAGTATGCACCAGCGGCCAACGGATACGAGAGAACGTACCAAAAAACAAATACCCTAGTGTATTATGCCTGTAAGCACAAAATAATTATATGAATGAACGTAGCCATGGAATGACATCATAAGGAAGTAGTATACATCTCAAATTCCAGAGGAGGATATCTTTTATGGCTCACCAGAAGAGAAGGAAGGAAGCTGCCTGGAAGTCACGAAAGCAAGAACAGCATCCCCATGGTAAAATCAAATCGCTTAAGGGATTGTCCAGCGAATATGAAGATAAGAATACTACTTTTTAAGAGAAAGACTGTCGGAGAAATTTGCCGGCAGTCTTTCTGCATTAGGACTATTATCACCTGTACAATGGGCACGGAGACGTGGTGCAGATGGTAGTTACAAGAGGCAACTCAGCCTGTCGTTTTTTTTTACTCTAAGGATCTCTGCCGTTGGTTTTCATTGGTATTGATAGAAAAATGTGTTAACGAAAAAGTAATTAGGGCCATACATAAATATATGAACAATAATAATAATGTAACAAATGACATTAACGCTATTCCCTCGCTTGTACCAATCCAAACGTCAGATTGATCCCTATAACCTAGACATAGACGCACAAGCTATACTCGTCGCGTCTAAGCTAATGGCCGCGGGCGTCCCTTTTTTGTCCTAATCGCAATTTGTATTCATCTCTCAACAAAAGATACCGATATTAAATGATATGTTACAACTATTTCAAAAAATTCCATTCGATGAGGATGTGGAGTCATGCGTATTAATAATTCTAGTCCTAGCGTTTATCATATTAACCAACGCAACAATCTAACAAACAACAAAGAGTTGTTTAAATCAACGCTTCTCATACAAACAGTTGAAAAGAAAGAATACGAAGAAAAGAAGGACAAATCGGTAGAAAAAAAGGGGCAACTGGTTACAGCAAGGGAAGGTGCTTATATTAGACAGTATCTTGTTAATTCAGACGGATCAAAAGTTTTATTGAGTGAAACAAAACAAGCTGAGGACGAAGCTACAAGTACAGAAAACTATTCGCGGTTACTTTCCAAACCTAATAAGAATCAGAATATTGACGAAGGAATGAGTAATAATTCAAAGGAAA
>NZ_CDRJTB010000082.1:0-27553 GCF_976954365.1 Paenibacillus sp. Marseille-Q9583 | reverse complement strand
ATTACAAATAAAAACCGTTTCTATACCCTCCCCGTCTTAATCTATGAGAGGTTTAGGAGAGGGGGCTAAGGAAGGATATGACGATGACTAATGCAGAAATGAAGAAGGTAACGATTCTTGATTCTAGGAGCGAGACGGATTTCTACGATTCTATATTGGTACACAGAGAACAACTATACAGTATTGCCTATAGCTACTTGCGTAACCGGAATGATGCGCTTGAAGCGATGCAGGAAATGACTTGCCGGGCCTGGATCAAAAGAAAAACGTTAAAGGATCCAAAAGCGTTTAAATCATGGATCATTCGGATCCTGATTTATGTCTGTATAGATGAACAAAGACGTAGAAAGCGTTCCATGCCGCTTGTAGACGAGAGAATAGGAGAGCAGATTACGCACATTGGCCATCATCGGATGGAAATGCTGTGGGCACTTGAACAAGTTAAACCCAAGTATCGCCATGTGCTGCTGCTTAAATACTACAACGATATGACCTTAAATGAGATTGCTAACATTCTGGATAAACCTGAAGGAACGGTCAAGACATGGCAGCATAAAGGACTCAAGCAGTTAAGAACGATCATTAAGAATCGGGGTGATTGGAACCATGAGTAGTCAGGAGGAGCTTGCCATGTTAATCGATGCTGAACGGATCCCACAGGAGCACAAAATGGAGAGTGCAGCCGCACAAATCTATGCCATTCAAGCAGGACTCGAACTAGGTAAAAAGCGCGGAAAAAAGCTAATGTTCGCTAGAAGCGCAATGGCTGTACTGACTGCATCTGTTTTGATTGCAGGTTTACTCTTCTTCAATCCAACCCAATGGATGCCACAGCAAGCCTCTACAAGTATTGAATCAAGTGATTGGGGTGTGCTGGAACCTTTTAAGAAGTTGGCTGAATCTGATGTTGATGCTCTTACGTTAGAATCTGCTATTCGAAACGATTATGTGCAAATCGTGAATAAGAGTGCTGAGAAAAACGGATATAAAATCACTCTAAATGCTGTGATCGCTGATGAAAATAAAATTATTCTGCTATATACAGGGACTACAAGTGGTGGTCAGGAAATTTACAATGTGAATAGTGTATGGCTGACAGATGCTGTGACGGGACAAAGTGTAGTAGATAAAAATGGGAGTAGAGGTGGGATGGGTTTACATGCTGTGGATAGTATTTATACATGGCTCGGAAAAACTATCTATCCACTAGATAAGGATAAAGCATTTCCAAAAGAGGTGGTGGCGAATTTTCAGATTGCCTCAGTGGATCCGGGAATGTTGAGCAAACCGAAAACGGGAACGGTTTTATCCGATATGCGGTATTCTGACCGTTTAAAGGTGAACTTTACGATTGATCCAAAATTCTGGGAACAGAAGACCGAGACAGTAGTTATAAATCAGCCTTTTATGATTGACGGACATGAAGTGAATCTTGCGCAGGTGGAGCTATCTCCTTTAAGTATAGTAGTTAAATTCACGTTAAGTGAGGCATTAAAAACCGATTGGGAGATCAGGAATGAAATTTTTGGAAAGACTCCTAGTGAGTTGACATCGCGGGTTGGGAAACGCGAATTGAAAAATAATTCGATTGGCGGAAGTGGCAGTGAGGATGGATTTATAAGTAACTTTAGCAGCAACGTATTGGATCAACCAAAATTCATTCGTTTGAAGCTTGATGCGGGGCCTGATCGCAAGAAAGAGGCGTATATTGATATCTTGAAAAAATAAACAGCAAGTGATGAGAGTGAGAATGTGCTGGAATTCGTAATGCAGAAAAAGGTCCGCCAACAGCGACCTTTTTTTGTTTTCTAGAAGATTAAATATGATTATAAAGCCCTTTTTTTAAATAGTGCTATAATAGCTCTTTGAGTGTTCTGAGCTGTATTTTGATCTATATGAACTAGGGGTGATAGATTTGAGCGTAATCCGTATGGAGAACGTAACTAAGAAATATGAGAATACTTTGATTTTTCGAGATATATATTTTCGAGTTAGCAAGGGTGAACGGATTGGGTTAATCGGACGAAATGGTGCGGGGAAGTCTACTGTTTTTAAACTGATGATGGGAAAAGAGGAGCCAACAGCAGGGAAAGTAGAGTTAGATCCCAATGTGAAGATCAGTTATTTCTCTCAATTCTCGGAGCTTTCCGGGTCCTTGTCTGTACAGCAAGAGTTAGAATTGTGCTTCGAGCAAGTAGCGCTTATCGAACAAGAGCTTAACCAAATCGGGGAACAGCTTGGGCAAGTGACAGATGATGATCAGATGAATACTCTTTTAGAGCGACAAGCAGCGCTTTTTGAACAAATGGATCATTTGGATGGCTGGAATGTATCCGTCGAAATCAACACTGTTCTGACGAAGTTGGGCTTCAATGAAAGATCACGTCATCAACCTGTAGATGAGTTATCGGGAGGCTGGAGGAACCGTGCAGCACTGGCTAAAGTCTTAATTGAAATGCCCGATGTCGTATTGCTCGATGAGCCTACTAACTTTTTGGATATCGAAGGGATCGTATGGTTGGAGCAGTGGCTTCACCGATTTAATGGGGCGATGATTCTCATTTCCCATGACCGGCAATTTATTGACAGAGTAGTCACGCGGACGATAGAAATCGAGAATTATCATTTTCAGGAATATGAAGGCAATTACACCGACTATGTTCGTAAAAAGAAGATGCGCAAAAAGGTGCTTGATCGTCAGTTCGAGTGGGAAGAAGAGCTTCTACTTATGGAGTCGGAAGCCATTGAAACCCGCGGGAACAAAAAGTCCTCGAAGGATCGTCTATCACGTAAACTGACAGATATGAAAAAGCGTTTGGAGCCTCATCCAGTGAACGTACTGATCACGGATATCTACAGCAATTTACGGTTTCCGGACAAGCTTGGTGAAGTGAAGGGAATTGGACAAAGCTATGATGGTCGCACGATATTCCAGAACATTAGCTTCGATATTCAAAAGGAAGATCGGATAGCTGTTGTGGGTCCTAACGGAAGCGGGAAGTCGACACTCATAAAGGTATTGACTGGGCAAGAAGAGCCTGAAACGGGTGGTGTGACTTGGGAACGTGGGGTCAGCTACGCGTACTTCAATCAGATGTGGGACGAACTCGATGTTAAAGATACAGTCAGTCATGCCGTAAATGTGTATGGGCTGGGACTCGATGCTCCGCGGAAAAAAGTGAATAAATTTCTATCGATGCTACAATTCTCGGAAATGGATCTGAGCAAAACGATCGGCAGTCTGTCAGGTGGACAGCAGGCCAGAGTAGCGTTAGCGAAATGTCTTCTCTCTGGCGCGGCTGTCATTATTTTGGATGAGCCAACGAATCATTTAGATTTGACGAGTATTCAGGTGATGGAGCAAGCACTTATTCATTTCCCTGGAGCCGTAGTTACCGTCAGTCATGACCGCTTCTTCATCGATAAAATTGCAACGAAAATGCTTACCTTCGATCCTGAAGCAGGAATCACTGAGCAGAATGTTTAGGATTATGTTGGCAGTCGGATGATTACGGTCGTCCCTTCACCTACTTGACTGGTGATTTCAATCCCATAGGGTTCACCAAAATGAAATTGAATACGATCATGAACATTTTTTATACCAATATGATCTTCATCTAGGGTGTCTGATGGTTGAGAGAGACGAAGACGTAACTGTTTAAGTTTCTCTTCATCGATACCAATACCGTTATCTTTAACGATAATTAGCATGTCATCCCCGGAAATCATCGAGGAGACTTCAAGGAGACCCGGTTCACTTCGACACTCCAGTCCATGGACGATAGCATTCTCAACGATGGGCTGAAGGGAAAAGTGCATGACTTTAATTATTTCGGTATTAGGTTCTAGCTGTTCAATATATTGAATTTTGTCCCCGAAACGTAATTGTTGGATTTTTACATACAGCCGGACGTGTTCAAGTTCTTCTCGCAGGGTTACGGTTATCTTTCCGGTCTGGATATGAATCCGAAACAATCTACCTACAATCCCCACCATTTCGCCAATCTCTCTTTGCCCATTAATGATGGCTTTCATTTGAATAGATTCAAGTACATTCGCAAGGAAGTGTGGATTGATTTGGCTTTTAAGGGCACCGTATTGAGCTACTTTTTGTTGTGCTTTGGCCATAGAAGATCGCTCGATATAATTTTGCAGGTCTTTCACCATTTTTCGGATTCCATTGTATAGAACACCAAACTCATCTTGACGATTACTATACAAATCCACATCAAAGTTCCCCATCCCCACCAGCTTAACCTTTCGGCTTAAAAGAATAATAGGCTTAGTGACACGCTCCGATAGGATATACATGAATAAGATCGCAGTGACAAGCGACAAGAGCGCTAATGTTAAAATGATTTTTCCGAGAAAAGTGGCTTGCTTAGTCATCTCTTTTTCATCTATATACTGAATGACCTTCCAGTTGGAATAGGGAGACGTAACAAAGTTAATGTACGAGTCCTTATCGTCAAAAGTACCATAAAAGCTTCCCGTATCATTGTTCATGAAAGTATTAAGCGCCTGAGGTTCTATAGGAATAGGTTGTAAGGGTGAGGTCTCCATGATATCTGAGCTGTAAACACTACCGCCCTTATCGTCTAAAATAATGAATTTTCGTTTGCTATTCTCGGAGAGCTTTAAGATTTCACGTAATGAATCCAATCGGATATCGATTAACATGACGCCAATGGGCTGCTTGCTTCCTTTTTTATTAATGACTCGGGCAATAGAAATGACGGATTGTTTGGAATTGGTGCGATAGAAGGGGACATGGCTGCCAAATAGAATCACTCCGCCTTTTTTCTGCTGGGTCTGTAAATACCAATCCTCCTGGGTATAATCCTTCACATCATAATCCGCACGATTGAAATTGGCAGAGTAGAACACACGTGATCCCGAAAAAATCTGCACACTATCAACATTTTTAATCGTCATCTCAATCCCGCTGATGAAATGCTCTATCGTGTTTCCATACTGAATATTCAGGTCATTTCCGACGTCGTCTTTATGGATCGTCCAGTGCTCCAGTGCGGTTTGGAGCTGGCTATCTACCTGTGCGTTCAGTGTACCTTTATCAATACTTTGAAGATATTGGTCAATATTGAACGAGAGGTTATTAAGGATCAGATTTGAGCTGCTCTGGTATTCATTTTTGACGGCTTGGTTTGAAAAGATATAGATGATTGCGGATATGATCAGGAGTGGAATGGTAATGGTCAGGATCATCAGTATGAAAATTTGACGATTGACATGTCGCATCCGGTAGCGTCGCTTGGGTTGCTCAATCTGCATCATTTAGTCACCAGCCCGATTGTTTTCTATAGTCTGATGGGGTCATGTTCGTGATACTTCGGAATGTTTTAACGAAATGCTTATAGCTTTTGTAACCACACATCGTACAGACATCGGTCACTAGAATCTCCGGTTTTTTTAAGCATTCCTGCGCATATTCCATCCGGATTTCAGTTACAAATCGCATATAGTTCTTATCGAGTTTCCGCTTGAAGAGGCGGCTTAAATATGATGGATTATAGAAGAATCGATCTGCTACCATCTGCAGAGTCACGTCTTGATCAATATTTTCTTTAATGAAGGATTTAATATGCTCGAATATGATCACATCCTGTTGGTGGTTGTGTGTCAATCCTTCGGTATAAACAATCCCCAAATGAATCATCCACCTGCCAAGCCAGTCAAAAAGCGTCTCAAGCGAATTAAAATCATCCACAAAGGTAAGGTTCAGTAGCTTTTCGCTGTACACACCTTCGATATGGATGTGGTTTTTATTGGCGAAGCGGACTATAACACTTATGATTTCCTGAAGAAATGCGAGCCAGTAATCAGGAGAAGAGACATCAGTTTTACTTAGAATATCTTGAGCCAGACGGTGCATTAGCTGAAGCGTCTCTTGTTCGTTAGCACTTTCTATGCAGGAAATCATTCGTTTCTTATCATTCTCATCTAGTTGAATTAGGGAAGGTTTCATAGAATTTGAGTTTTCTATCCACTGTGGCACATAGAATAACCTGCAATCTCTTTTGTAAAAGCGTTGATATAACATTCGACCAGACTCGTGCAGCGAAGTATGTAATTGTGCAGGGTTCTCGGTCGTCTTACCTATAACTAAATAGAGGTCTAGATGATGTTCTAGCGTAAGCGCCTTCAAATATTGGTCAATTCGTGTCTGCACTTGAGCTTGTAGAGGGAAGTTGTCAGTAGAAGACGGAGATCCCAATACTATAAGACCATAGAGCTTTGTTTTAGATGAATATGTAAAAATAGAGTGCGGTGTAGAGTCATGGAGATACTCATCCACTGCGTAATGAATGAACTTTTTCGCATATTCTCTCATCCTTAGGGTGGATTGCGTGCACGTTTCTCTCATGGGAATGCCAGTCAAAACAAAGGGGAGATAAAGATAGTAGTTACTGTTGAAATTACATAGTTCATGGATAATAGCATCATCTATTACTGAATGTTCTTCCTCTAGCAACAGCTTTACAAGCTCTGCCCCTTCCAGATTAGAACGTTTTAATTGGTCTTCTTGTTTTAAATGAAGTTTGTTCATACATTTTTGTATTACTAAAAGGCTTTCTTCGTATTCCAAAGGCTTAAGCAAAAAAGCATGTACATTCCCTAGTTGTATAGCCTTCTGAGCGTATTCGAAATCGTTGAATCCTGTCAAAATGATAAATAATGTATCAGGAAGCAGATTGCGAATCTGCTCAATCATTTGAAGCCCATCCATTTCGGGCATCCGGATATCGGTGATCACCAAATCGGGCTTCTCGCGTAGCGCGGTGGTCATTCCTTCTCTGCCATTCTCTGCTTCAATAATGCTGTGGACCCCAAGCTCCTCCCAAGCAAAGTAATGTTTTAAGCCTGTTCGTATTAATGGCTCATCCTCTACAATCATCAATTTATACATGAAATCCCTCCGGAAGACTAGAATTATAGTGGATCACTCGTAAGAGAATACCATTAGATGTAAGATTAAAAGGGTTACATTAAGGCGAAAAAGTGAAAAAATATAAATGTGTAATGTATTATAACATTGAAGAGGTGTGGATTGAAGGGATATGTCAGAAATGAACCCTAAAAGTAAAAGGAGTGGGATTCTCCTAAATTTACAATTGATTTATGATTAGCGCAAGGAATGAGAGCAGTACTTTATTCCACAAAAAATAATTGGGGGTAGCACATGAAAGCAATGAAAAAAGGGCTAATGAGTATTGTTGGTGTCGCACTTTTAGGTACACAGTTAGTTGCATGTGGAAATACGAACACAGCGAATTCAGCGGTTACACCAAGTAATAATGCTGACAAGACTGAGCCCGCAGCAACTGAGGTTGCTGCTAAACCAGTAGAAATTACTTGGTGGAATTTTCCAAGCTTTCAAGCTTTAGATGGTGAAGTAGGCAAGTATGAGAAGGAAATCATTGCAGCTTTTAATGAGAAGAATCCTGAAATTAAAGTAAACCTTGAGATGATCACCTTTGAAGGCGGCCCTGAAAAACTGAATGTCGCAATTGCTTCTAATACCGCACCGGATGTGATCTATGATGCACCTGGACGGATTATCGATTGGGGTAAAAAGGATTTGCTTGCACCGCTTAACGACATGGTGACTGATGAAGTGAAGAATGATATTTCAGAAGCTTTTTGGAAGCAGTCAAGTGTAGGCGACAACATCTTTATGTACCCGATCAACACAGCGCCTTTTATGATGGCTGTTAATAAGTCTATTTTTGAAAAGATTGGCGCTCTAGATTTACTACCTTTGGATAAGGAAGATAGAACTTGGACGTTTGAAGAATATAAAAAGGCATTGGAAGCTGTAAAAGAAAAGGCACCGGACGTTATTCCTACAGGATTCTTCGCGAAGAGCCAAGCTGGAGACCAAGGCACTCGCGCTTATCTTGCTAACTTAGGTGTATCCCGATTCTTAAATGAAGATAACTCAGCAGTCGCTATCAATACTGATAATGCTGCTAAAGCGTTAGATTGGATTGTTCAAGCTACGAAAGAGAAACTCAGTGTCTCTGGTGCAGCTTCACTTGCGGCTGCTGACGTGAACGATTTGTTCCTGCAAGGGAAGTTGGCCTTTACACTTAACTATTCCGCAGTACTAAAAGCACAGAACGTATCTAAAAAAATGGTACAGTTCGAAGATATTCTCCTTCCATTCCCTACACTAGATGGTTCAGAACCAAAGCTTGAACCATATCTGGGGGGTATGGCTGTATTTAACAATGGGGATGAAGCTAAGATTGCAGCTTCCAAAAAGCTGATTGATTTTATTGCAAATGATCCTGTATGGGGTAAGAAAAACTTGATTCAAACAGGCGGTCTCTCGGTTCGTAATTCGATTACTGGTCTTTATGACGATCCAGAGTATAAATACGCTGAATATGCACGTAAATTTACGACAGATGCACCAACGATTGCTGATGGATATGCAGATATTCGTACGTTCTGGTTCCCTGAATTACAACGTGCTTTAACTGGAGGCGCAACCGGCAAGGAAGCTTTGGATAGTTTTGCTACAAAGGCTAACGAAGCTATTACTAAAGCAAAAGCAGCTATGAAATAAATAGTGAATGGTGTTCAAAAGAATAGAGTGCGGGAAGCACTCTATTCTTTTGAAAAAAATGAAAATTTTAAAGCTACGCACCTATAAATATCATTATTTTTCATCAGAGAAATGGGGAGAAGGTTGTGGGGACAACGGTACGCAAAATTAAAGGTTATGTGATACGTGACTGGATGATGAGTTATCTTTTCTTATTACCAGCATTTGGATTTTTTCTTCTGTTTGTAGCCTACCCAATGATAAAAGGGGTTTATATTAGTTTCTTTGATTACTCGTTGAGAGATTTTAGTTTTATGGGTCTCGATAATTACATTTCTTTATTTAAAGATGATAATTTCATGAAGTCCATGGGAAATACTTTACTACTCGTATTGATCACCGTACCGATCGTGATTATCTTTTCTCTGTTTGTCTCCATGAATATTTATAAGAAAAAAGAGTTTGCTAGATCGTTTTTCCGCGGTGTGTTCTACTTGCCAGCCGTATCTTCGGTCGTAAGTATTACAGTCGTTTGGGGCTGGATTTACCATCCCAACTACGGAATTCTGAATTATTTGACGGGTTTGCTTGGAATGGAGCCTGTTTCATGGCTTGGGGATACAAGAACCGCATTACTTGCAATTATAGTGGTCTTAATAACGACTTCTGTAGGGCAACCGATCATTTTGTATGTGGCCTCCATTGGTAACATTCCTACCTCTTATATTGAAGCCGCAGAGATAGATCGAGCAACCCCTTGGCAAATTTTCCGGAAAATATTATGGCCAATGCTGATGCCAACGAACTTATATATTATCGTGATTACCACGATTAATACCTTTCAGTGTTTTGCACTGATTCAACTCCTTACCTCAGGTGGACCTGTATATAGCACTTCAACGGTTATGTACGGTGTATATGAACAAGCCTTTATGCTAGGTCATTTCGGATATGCCTCTGCAATGGGCGTCATACTCGCAATTGTAATTGGGATCATTTCAATCATTCAATTCAAATACTTTGGCAGCGATGTTGAGTATTAAGGAGGGGACATCATGAATTCTACGAATCCATTAGAAATGAAAGCACCTATTATCCAGTCTAAGAAAGTAAGCGCATGGAAAAAAGAATTAACGATTCCAAAAATAATCGCTACAATCCTATTGATTTTGGCTACATTATTTTTTATCTTTCCCTTTTACTGGGTAGTGTCGGGGGCCTTTAAACTTCAAACTGTGGCAACGACCATCCCACCGGAGTGGTTTCCGTTAAAGCCGACGTTACAGAACTGGACAGAATTATTTAAGAATCCCGTAGAACGTTGGATGTTTAATAGCTTTATTATTGCTTTTGCAGAAATGGCTGCGATCTGTATTGTCTCCTCCTGCGCCGGATATGTTCTCGCAAAGAAATCATTTCCAGGACGAGGAATTATCTTCACGATGTTTGTTGCCGCTATGGCATTGCCTAAGCAAGTTATTCTCGTTCCGTTGTTTACGATGTTAGCTGACTTTGGTTGGGTCAATACGTATAAAGGGCTTATTTTGCCGGCAATTGGCTGGCCGTTTGGAGTCTTTTTGATGAAACAGTTCGCGCAGACGATTCCGGGAGAGTTGATTGAAGCGGCAAAAATTGACGGCAGCTCGGAAATTCGGTTGTTCGGAACGATCATTTTACCGTTATTGAAACCAGCAGTGGGTGCACTGGCCATATTCACCTTCATCACTTCATGGAACGATTATTTCAGCCAGTTAATTATGACGCGATCCACTTCGATGATGACCTTACCACTTGGGGTTGCGACTCTTCGAGGCGAATTCACAACGAACTATGGACTGCTTATGGCAGGTGCTGCGTTAGCTTCTATTCCTATGATTGCGATTTTCCTAATGTTTCAAAAGGCATTCACACAAGGGATTACCATGGGTGCTGTTAAGGGTTAATAATTCTCATAACAACGTAAATTAACAATAATGATTTAAACGATGGAGGCTATTATCTATGACATCATATGATCTTGAAGCTTTTAAAGGCATTATTATCGCTTTGTACTCCAGTTATGATGCCGAGGGGAATATAGATAAAGAAGCGGCACGCAAACTAGCTCGTCATTATGCTTCTACAGGTGTGAAAGGACTTTATGTTGGCGGAAGCTCAGGCGAAGGCATGCTGCAATCGGTAGAAGAGCGTAAACAAATGCTCGAAGCAGTTATAGGGGAAGTAGGAGATGAGCTTACGATTATTGCTCACGTAGGTGCTCCATCTACAAGAGATAGTGTTGAGCTAGCTGAACATGCTGAATTAGTTGGCGCACATGCGGTATCGGCTGTTCCGGCTATCTATTATCGTTTGTCTCCAGACAGTGTTGAAAGTCATTGGCAGGCGATCATGGATAGTACTTCACTTCCATTTATTATCTACCACATCCCGCAAACGACAGGCTTTCAATTATCTAAAAGCTTGTTAGTGAAGATGGCCGCGCAGGATAAAGTGATTGGCGTGAAGATTTCAGCAGAAAGTACATTTGAGCTTCAGCAGTTTAAGGCAGCAGGTGGAAATGATTTTCTTGTATTAAATGGACCGGATGAGCAGTACTTGGCTGGCCGCAGTATCGGGGCAGATGGTGGGATTGGTGGAACCTACGGGGTTATGCCCGAGCTATTTTTAAAAGTAGAACAATGTTATGGGCAAGGCGATATGGCTGAGGCGAA
Organism: Paenibacillus sp. Marseille-Q9583; assembly: GCF_976954365.1. Classification (NCBI taxonomy): domain Bacteria; kingdom Bacillati; phylum Bacillota; class Bacilli; order Caryophanales; family Paenibacillaceae; genus Paenibacillus; species Paenibacillus sp. Marseille-Q9583. Next base: position 16,270 of record NZ_CDRJTB010000082.1, on the reverse strand, counting down.
GAAATGGCAGTTCATTATCAATGATCTCATTGTAGAATTATTAACCTTTCCATCATTATATGGTGCATGTAAAGCAATTCTGAGTCTGCGTGGATTTGAAACGGGCCAACCGAGAATGCCTCTTCTACCCATAAAGGCTTCGGATCAGGAGCGGGTGGAAGCTCTCAACAATAGAATATTAGATTATATTCTTGAAGCGAAGGGATAGGGTTAATGATGACTCGAAAGAGCGATATCTTTCCGATGAAAGGTCTGATCGTGTCATGTCAGGCACTTGAGCATGAGCCGCTTCATGGTGGGGATACAATGGCAAAAATGGCAAGAGCGGCGGTTCAATCAGGGGCAATTGGAATTCGGACGAATGGGGTTCCAGATATTCTAGCTATTAAAGAAGAAGTAAATGTACCGGTTATTGGACTTATTAAACGGGATATTCCCGGTTCAGCCATATTTATTACGCCAACTCTGGATGAGGTGAAAGCAATCGTGTCCGCTAAAGCGGATATTGTTGCATTAGATGTTACGAATCGAGAGGGTCGCTTAGCGTTGGTCAAGCCTTTAATCGCATATGCCCATCAAATGGGTGTGCTTGTAATGGCAGATATATCGACTTTGGAGGAAGGACTGGCAGCGGAAGAATTAGGTGTGGATTTTATTGGTACAACACTTTCGGGCTATACACCATACAGCACACAACAAGAAGGACCAGATCTTGTCTTGCTTCAGCAATTATGCGAGTTCGTGAAGATTCCCGTAGTTGCAGAAGGGCGTATATGGACACCGGAAGATGCGGCGAGCGCTAAGAGGGCTGGGGCATCTTATGTAGTTGTAGGAAGTGCGATTACAAGGCCACAGTTGATTACTTCACGATATGTCAAAGCCGTGATCGATTGCTGAGACTTAAGGAGGCGAGTCCGTGTTAGAAGATTATGATCCTCTAATGGGGTATGCTGTCGGAGTGGATATCGGGGGAACGAAAATTAATGCTGGACTCGTTACACCACAGGGGGACGTATTACATACTGTAAGTCTGAGCACAAAGGCTGGGTTCACGAAGACCGTGGACCGAGCTATTGAGGCTATTCAAAAGCTAATGAATGAAGTTACAGCGATGCATGCAGGCATTCAGTTTAAAGGGATTGGTGTAGGAACGGCAGGACAAATCGATTGGGAGGCGGGAAGTATTCGCTCAGCCTCTGAGCTTATTCCTGGCTATGCTGGGACAGCATTGAAAGCGTTGCTTCAGACTCAGTTCCAGCTTCCAGTAATCGTAGATAATGACGTGAATGTACTGGCATTAACAGAGAAATATTTAGGTTCTTGTATAGGTGTAGAAGATTTTATCTGTCTTGCACTTGGAACGGGTGTAGGCGGAGCAATTATTGTAGAAGGTCGCCTTGTTCATGGTTCTTGGGGTGGGGCTGGAGAGTTAGGGCATATGTCTGTAGATTTCAAAGGGCCGGCATGCGTTTGTGGTGGGAAAGGCTGCTTAGAACACTATGCGTCAGGCACAAGCATTGCTCGGCGTATGCAGGAAAAACTAACTATACACAGCCTGCCACTTGATAACATAAACTCACGTGAAGTGATCACGAGATGGAGGTCAGGAGAGCCTCTAGCTACAGAAGTAATGGAAGAAACAATCGCTGCACTTGGAGCTGCTTTCGCTTCTTTTATTCATATTTTTAACCCAAAGGTTATTGTTATTGGTGGTGGAGTGGCTGAAGCAGGCGAGCTATTATTCGAAGGAATAAGAAGAGAAGTGGCTACGAGAACGATGCCATCGATGCTGGAAGGCGTCCGCATTGAAGCAGCCTATCGTGGCAATTTCTGTGGAATGATCGGTGCGGCATTACAGATCTGGGAGTACGGAGTCCCATCCCTTTCATCTAGTAATGAAGGCTTTATCTAAATCTCTTGATTAAATAGAATAATTTACCGATAATGTTAAAGGGGACGAGAGTAAAGGTCGAATCTTTCTGGGGTCCCTAATCCGTTTATAAGGAGTGATGATGTTTGATTACCAACAACACCACAATGAAGTCCGAGAGAGGTCAGTATTCGTAAGTAAGGGAAGAACACCTCTCAATGATTACGGGAGGCATTATCGGAAATGATGAATTTAATGAACATGGTACGGGGAACAGAGAACGATCTACCCGCCAAAGAGATGATCAAGTATTGGAATCATGAGCCTGGAACTTTGAAGCTTGTGAGAGCAAGTAGCAATTTTATTTATATGTTTCAATGGAATAATAAGCACTATTATTTAAGGTTTACTCATGAAGAGGATAATACCGCAGAGAATATTCAGGCTGAACTAGATTTTATGATGTACTTATTGGAACAGGGCTATGAGACCGTAGCGCCAGTACGCTCCAAGCAAGGGAAGTGGATTGAGACCCTTTCAACTGGAAATGGCAAATATCACGGGGTTGTTTTTGAACAAGCCCAAGGGGAGTACGTTCCACTTGAAGAGATGTCGGAGCTGCAGTTCCAACATTGGGGTCAAACGCTCGCGAGATTGCATAATTTATCTGAGACTTATGCTTCGAGCACACCCGCACGTAAAAGCTGGGTCGATTCGCTTCAATTTATTTTATCCGTATTAAGAAGACACCCCGAGGAGCATAAAGCGCTTAAGGAATATGAACGAATTGAGGCGTGGCTAAGTGAGCTCTCTTTTGGCGTAGGGCATACGGGGCTGATCCATTTTGATTTTGAGACAGATAATATCTTTTATATGAAAGAGACATCTCGATATAGTGCGATCGACTTTGATGACTCTATGTATCACTGGTTTGCGATGGATATCACATCAGCGTTAAGAGATCTATCCAAACAGAATGATGATGAGAGCAAGAAGAACATCGATCTTTTTATTAATGGCTATAGATCTGTAAAGCGGCTGGATGATAAATATATCAAGCTATTGCCAGAATTCCAAAGATTCTCTGACTTATATGGATTCGCTAGGTTGCTTCGGAGTTTAGAGAATTTGGACGTATCTATTTGTCCGGAATGGGCACTACAGTTTAAATTAAAATTAGAAGGAATCTGTGATCGTATTCGGGATGGCTTTCATCCACATATTGCGCTGAAGACAATCACTGAGAATAACTGGTATGCCTGTACGCAATTAGAGGTGTCCAATGAGCAAAAAACGGTTTTTCCTGTACCAGTAGTCTATTGGTTAGCAGAATCGGCTTATTGCGGAATGACTCCGTTGGCTTTATACGCAGATGAAGAATTGGTAGGATTCTCAGTATATGCCGTTGATCCTGAGGACGGAAGTTATTGGATTATGGCTTTTATGATTGATCAGAAATATCAGAATAGAGGATTCGGTAGAACCGGAATGGATGCCTTGATTCGAACTATAAAAGCGGAACATCACTGCGACAAAATCGTTATAGGACATCGAATAGAGAACGAACGTGCTTCGAATTTATATACATCCCTTGGATTCGTTGAAATGAGCAGGGATGAGGTTGAAGTTATACGTGAGTTGATAGTGTAAAGAGAAAAGAGGCCGTTCCAAAAGTAGTTTTTTTACTACTTGGGAGTGGCTCTCTTCTTGTTATCCTGTAAATGACGTTCCATATGATGATCCAAGTGAAGCCCCAATAGAACAATTAGGGAATTTCTCCCTAAAATTAAGAGGTTATTGGTCAGTAGACTGATAATTAGGGGAAAAATCCCTTAAATTCCTCTGATTTGATGAAAATCAAAGGGATTAGCCTAATTTATAGGGAGGAATTCCCTAATTTCATTCATTATTAGTGAATACCGATTATTTATAGGGAGAATTCCCTAATTAGTGTTAATACATCAAGTGAGAACCTGTTGCTTGGATTATCATATGAAAAAAGCTGTCTCATAAGTAGCGTTCACTACTTTTGAGACAACTCCCTTTAAATATTAGGTCCACTCTTGTTCCAAAGAAGAATAAATAATCTCGTTGCACCATTGCTGATTACAGAATCTAGTCTCCCTAAGAACCCCGTCTTTAAACATCCCTGCTCTAATCATTACTTTCTCAGATTGCACATTCTCGGCGTTGGCATAAGCAACCACCCTATGTGCATTAAGAGACTTAAAGGCATAACCTATCATGGACTTCACGGCTTCAGTTGCATATCCCATTTTCCAATAGTCCGGGAGTAGGACCCAACCAATTTCCCATTCTCTGATTTCTTCCCAGTTTAACTTGATACTGATATTACCGATGGGCTTCATATCCAGCTTTCTACATATTGCAAGATCATAATATTGCCGTGGATCATTTGTTGCTTGAGACAAGATCGAAAGGAAGTCATTTTTAATTTTTTTGGCATCAGGTGCAGTGTTCTCATACTTGTAGGATAGGGGATTTTGTTCTAGTTCTTCATAAAAAGAAGAATCACTGCTTGTATACTCTCTTAATATTAATCTGTCAGTTATTAATTCCACGAAGATAACACTCCTAGTCTAAGTCTTTGATTTGTGTCTCATATACAATGATTGTTAATAGTTATCTCAGATGATCACTCCTAATTTAAGTTTATAAATGGTAGACTCTGTAATGCTTGCTCTGTAATTTCTTGTAGATTCATCTGATTCCCTTTATTTTTCATAATATTTACACATTATAAAAATATAAGATCACTAATCTTCCATTTTTATCTACTAAAATAGTGGAATTGTGATAAAGTAATAATGGTTTATTTACTAGAGGGGGATTTTGGAAAATGAAAGCTATTAAATGGAGTATTGCAGCAGTACTAGCAGTATCTATGTATGGTCCAATTCATACAGCGAAGGCAGCAGATGCAAATAGCACAAATGTAGTGAACGAACAGTCAATGTCTAGCACGGATGATTTGATATTTCAAATGGATTATACGGAGATGACTGTTGGTGACAAGGTACCTGTGCAGATTTTTGCAAAAGGGCCAGATGGCTCATCCGAACGTGTTCCTTTGTCTCAAGCAGATATGGTGATCGAGAAGCCTTACTTATTGCAAAAGCTGCCAGATGGCTCAATAAAAGCATTAGCCGTTGGTGAAACAAATGTAACCGTACGTTCAGGAACTAATTCCAAAACGTTAAAGGTATCTATCAGTGCTGATAAGGACATCGAAACAGGTGTATTGATCAGTGGCACGATGTATTTGCCTGTACAATCCACATTTAAGAGCTTGGGTGCAACTATTCAGACTAACACAGCCACTAAGACCTTTAGCATTCGTCTGGGAGATTTGCCTATCCAACTTCAGCTAGGCAGTGATATTGCTATGGTGAATGGGAATAAGGTGAAAATGTCTGGTAAAGTGCAAACCGTGGATGGAGGAGCTGTATTCCCTGCAACCCTCTTAAAAACTTCATTGGGAGCAGTGTTGGACTTTGGTGCTCATTATGAGTCTTTGAACATCAATTTCGGTAAAGCGGAGTTATTTGCGTATACGAAAAATACGTTAAAAATAGCTAAAAGAGAATCTCAAGGGGATCTCGCTAAGCTAATCGGAAAGACTTATTGGTTTAACCAGTTTGACTCCGACTATAAATTCCAAAAAGCAACGATTGTTGATATTCTAGTGAACGACGATAATGAGTTTGCGATTTCTTTTAAATTGGCATCAGGTAAAGTTGTGGAGACTTATGATATGGAATATGATCAGGTCACTCGCGTTCTGGCAAACAAAGAGTATTTCTTTACGTCTGATCCTACCAAAATCTATAAATGGTCAAATGCAACATGGGCTAAAATTAAGGCAGGTAAAATTTCGACAGGAATGACCAAGCAGCAAGTAGAACTAAGCTGGGGAACCCCTATCGACAAATCAAGTCTATCCGGAAGTGGAATTACTGTAGAGACTTGGCGGTATGGAAATTATAACTATGTTACCTTTACGAATGGTGTTGTCTCCATGATTTACACGAACTAAGTTATCTATATCTATCCGATTCTAAACAATAGGACGTCTTCATTCTCGAAGGCGTCTTTTTTATATTCTACAGGAACTTTTAAACGTCTTTAATCATACAACCTGTCCTTGCAGCATATCTTTTGGAAGAAGCACTTTCAGAATGAAGTGTTGACTATTTGTTGACCGAAATGAGGGGTTTATTCATGGCAAAGTCAAAACGTGGACATGCACTGTGGAGTTTACCATCCAGGGGTCGGGGTACTTGTCCGGTCTGTCAGAGCACACGAATCAAACTGCTTTATCCAAAAAGAAAAACGGACGGATCAGTCCTTAAGGTTTGTAAGCGTTGTGACAAGGCGCCTCAGACGAAAGTGGATGCAGTGTTGGTGTAAAAGAGTAACGCAAGGATGCCTAGTTGCAGCTATATGCATTTTGCATGTAGGTACAACTAGGCATCCTTATTTTGAAATATAAGAAAGTATACATTTCACACTATGCTGGGTATGAAATTATTTCAGCGTACGATGAATGACCTGATCACGTCTAGGTCCCACAGAAACAGTAGAAATACGTATTCCAATAGACGTTTCAATAAAGTCTACGTAACTTTTAGCTTGCTCTGGCAGCTCGTCGAAGTTCGTGATATGGGAAATATCGCAGTTCCAGCCAGATAAATGCGTTACTATCGGTTTTGCTGCGTTTAGCTTATTGGTTGCTGGAAACTTGTCGGTGATTTCCCCATTTTCAAGCTCATAGGCAACGCAAACTGGAATCTCATCTAAATAACCAAGAACATCCAGATTGGTCAACACAACCTCCGTTGCACCTTGCATCAGGCAACCATAGCGTGTAGCTACTGCATCAAACCAACCCATACGTCTAGGACGTCCGGTAGTCGCGCCAAATTCCCCTGCATCTCCACCTCGTGTGCGAAGTTCATCCGCTACAGGGCCTTCTAATTCAGATACAAAAGGTCCAGCACCAACACAACTGGAATATGCCTTCGTTACAGCGATAACATTCGTGATGGCAGCCGCAGGTAGACCCGCGCCGACAGGTGCATATCCGGCAAGTGTCGATGAAGAGGTAGAGTAAGGATATATACCGTGATCAGGATCGCGCAGAGCGCCTAATTGCCCTTCAAGTAGAATCGTTTCTCCCTTTGCATAAGCTTCTTGTAGTATTTCTGTTGTATTGGCAACATATGGTGTCAATTGCGCAGCTTCCTTTTGCAACTGAGCCATTAATTCCGAGACTTGGATAGGGGCTTTCTTATATAAATGCTCCAGCAATACATTTTTTGAAGCAAGTAATTGTTCGAGACGTTTCTCAAGTCGGGCGGGATCAAATAAATCTGCAACTTGTATCCCTAGCTTCGCATATTTATCCGCGTAGAATGGAGCTATTCCTCGTTTGGTTGAACCGAACCCTTGTGACCCAAGTCGCTCCTCTTCCAGCTCATCAAACAAACGATGGATCGAGAGTACGATTTGAGCACGCTCAGATACGTATAACTTCGGCTGTGGAACCCCTCTATCTGCTAATGCTTGTAATTCCTTTACTAATACTTCTGTATCAAGAGCTGTTCCTGGTCCAATAATGTTTGTAACTGAAGGGTAAAATACACCAGAAGGCAGCATATGAAGCGAAAATTTTCCATACTGGTTAATGATAGTATGCCCAGCATTACTTCCACCTTGAAAACGAACTACATAGGAGGATTGAGCGGCTAGTACATCTGTCATTTTTCCTTTGCCTTCATCTCCCCAGTTAGCTCCTACAATTGCGATTACGGTCACGTGATTACCTCCCAAGCTTGTGATTGGCTACAGGTCTAAGTATAATGCTAGATATAACATTAGAAAAATTGATATATGTAATATCTATTATAAGGTGAGGTAATGACTTGGGGATGGACATCAACTTGGAATGGTATCGCTCTTTTTATTGGGTAGCACAAACAGGCAGCTTAACTGCGGCAGCAGAACGGCTGAATATCACACAACCAGCGGTGAGTCACACGATTAAGCAATTGGAAGAAAAGATGGGCGGCCCCTTATTTTTTCGTACCTCTAGAGGGGTGGATCTAACAACAGAAGGAAAAGTACTGCTGCGATTCATTGAGCAAGCCTTTCAGAATGTGGAGATGGGTGAGCGAGCGATTGCTGAAATGAACAATTTAAATAGTGGGGAGATTCATATCGGTGCAAGCGATACCCTCTGCAAATATTACTTGTTATCTTATCTCGAGCAATATCACGAACAATACCCTAACGTACGTATTCATATTACGAATCGAACAACACCGGAAACGCTCACGCTTTTAAAAGAAGGCAAAATTGATTTCGGCATCGTAAGCTTACCGGCATCCGACAAACAGATTGAATTTCGTAAGAGTACACGGCTACAAGATTGTCTTGTAGGAGGCAAGGGCTTCCGTCATTTAGCGGATAATACGATGCCGCTTTCAAACATCAAGCAGTACCCATTGTTGTTCCTGGAGCCAGGAGGCAGCACTAGAAAGTATATCGATGGGTTTCTTGCCTCCAATCATGTGACGATAACACCAGAGTTTGAACTAGGCAGTGTAGATCTTCTTGTTCAGTTCGCTTTGCGTGGCTTTGGTCTAGCTTTTGTTATTCGTGATTATGTAAGGGAAGAATTAAAAAGTGGGGAGCTTGTAGAAATCCCTTTAGATCCGCCATTTCCAGAGCGTAACATCGGGATAGCGACGCTTCGAGGGGTTCCACTCTCTGCTGCATCAAAGTCCTTTCTATCCTTATTGGACTAAATTATATCGGATGCGGGATCATACATATGAGGAGGAGGCTAAGCTATGAGTGATTTGCTTGGTCAGCTACGTAAGGGATACGGGAAAAAGCTGCGTGCACTTCACACCTGGAACGGCTGGATCGTCGTGATATTGGCCTTGACTGGGCTTGTGCTAGTAGGCGGTTTCTGGCGAGGTTTCCTCGGTGAAGGCAGGGTATGGATTAAAGGCTTGCATATTGTGGTAGGAATTGCATCTATCCTTCCAGTGATCTATTATCTTCTGCTGGCCAGTAAACATTGGAAACAGCTAAAGGAAAGACCTTGGCAGCAGTTCAATGTACTTGTTGTGCTCTTCCTGTTGCTTGGGTGGTTCGTTTCTGGTGTATTGTTATGGCAGTTTCGTACGGTAGGACCGCAAGTATCTAATCTTGCATTGGTCGTTCATGATGTCCTGACTTGGATTGGACTGCCTTACATTATCTACCACTCATTGACTCGTGTGAAGTGGTTGAAGGAGCCGAATCGTCGGACCATCAAGAGCGAGGGGAGTGCTATTACAGCATCTCAGAATACTCCACAGCCAGTCTATACACGTAGAGCTTTCATTCGAGGGACGATCGGGGTAGGGCTTGCACTTACAATCGGGCCCTCATTTGTAAAATGGTTAGGCAGCTCGATTGGAAACATTGGTGGCAGCGAAACGATCGATAAATTAATCGAGAATGACCGCAATCAGCTGTTGCCAGCACCGCAGCCACTCGCGGCATCGTCACCGCCTCTTGGGGGTGGGTCGCAGGGTCAATTCCGTGTTTATACTGTAACCCCTATTCCTGAGTTCACGAACGATAATTGGTCCTTTAAGTTGGATGGACTTGTTGATCAGAGCTTTACATGGAATTGGGAGCAATTCGTTCAATTGCAACGGACGGTTCAAGTGAGTGATTTTCACTGCGTGACAGGTTGGTCCGTCTATAAGAATACCTGGGAGGGCATCAAGCTGAAGGATCTTCTACAGCTGGCTGGTGTGAAGTCCACTGCAAAGACAGTGAAGTTCTACTCAGGGGATGGGGTATATACAGATACTCTTACGCTGGAACAAGCGGATATGGACGATGTTATGGTTGCGGTGATGCATGATGGGAAACCGATTCCGAGCGATCTCGGTGGACCGGTTCGGCTAATTGTCCCCAAAATGTTCGCTTACAAGTCAGTGAAGTGGCTGAACCGGATTGAACTGATCGAGGGAGAGCATACAGGATACTGGGAGCAACGAGGATATTCGAATGACGCTTGGGTATAAATGAGTTTACTTAACCTTAATGGGCTTGGGGCCTGTTAAGGTTTTTTTGTGATTAGGGATGTAATCACAGAAATAGTTCCATATATATAGAAGTGAATCAACGAGGGGCAGAGATCATCTGCGGAAAATTAGTTTTTTTGTAAATAAAAGGAGTATGGTGAGTTAGTTTCTGATAAAATAAAGCAAATGATGGAAAAAGTTACCGGATCGGTTAGGGAGGTGTTTATGTTGAACGGTGCGAGATCCGTAAAGCTATTAGGACTTATAATTGGCGTGGTGTTACTGAATATTATCGTTTTGTCACCAGGGTTATTAGGGGTCGAAATTGGGGGAGTAAGCGTTCTAGAGACTTCCTTTGCCGTGACATTAGTAGTGATCAGTCTTCTGGTTGTCCTTTATGGAAGTTATAATTTGCTGTTTAAAGCTTCGGTGGTTCCACCAGTAAAAGAGATAAAGACGCATGAGGATTATATAGCAGCACTCACGAAATACAAAAATGCAAAGGTGCTGAAGAAGGACATTACGCTGGCTTTGGATCAGGTCACTCGGATGGAAAAGAAGAAAAACACGTTAATGGTTGTCCTTGGTCAGAGATTTGAGCAGTCGGAGCTAAGCTTCAAGAAGTTTGGTGCGGTCAGTTATGAAGTAGAGAAGCTTTTCTATCTGAATATCCGAGGGATACTTAATAAGTTAAGTGTTTTTGACGCTTCGGAATTCTCCCTTTTTGCCAGTCAGCAGAGACCTGCGCAGTTCTCGGATAAATTGGTGCAGAAAAAAACAGCGCTATACAATGAATACTTGGCTTATGTAACAGGTTATCTCGGTGCAAACGAAGAGATTTTGCTGAAGTTAGATCAATTACTTCTCGAAATATCGCTATTAGACAGTACGAATTATAAAGATGTTGAAGATATGCCTTGTATGAAGGAGATCGATGAATTGATCAAACAGACGAAATTCTATAAGCAATGAAAGGAAGATGCGAATGGCTAGGAAAGGGAGAACATTTTTAGTCCTCGGAATTATAACAGTGGTAGTTTTTGCTCTTGTGTATTTTGGGATCACCTTAACATCTAATTTAGGTAAAACAACTACTGAGGTTTCGTCAGAAGATGCAGGAAAGCGGCTGGAAAAACTTTATAAAAAAATTAACGTAAATATCGCGGAGCAAGTTAAAGGACAAATCGACCTTGATCCTGTAGCGATTGGTGATTCCTTGCCGGATATTTCTAAATTTCCTATATCAGTAACCAATACAACGGATAGCTTTGTCGAAATCTTTTCATCCACAGAGAAATCAGGAACGGGTAATGATGGATGGCTTAATGAAGTGGCGACAGACTTTAATAGTTCCAATATAGAAGTGAACGGATTACCTGTTTCAGTAAAAATACGCAATATTGCATCAGGAACAGCGACAGATTACATAAGGTCTGGTAAATATATACCAGATGCGTTTACACCATCCAATGAGTTATGGGGTGAGATGGTAAAAGCGAACGGAATGAATACGCAGCTTATAACCAATCGTCTTATTGGTAATGTAGCCGGTATTGTCACGAATAAAACGAAATATGATGAGTTAGTAGAAAAGTATGGTTCTTTAAACGTCAAGACGATTACTGATGCAATAGCGAATAATGAATTATCTATGGGGTACACAGATCCTTTTGCCAGCTCAACAGGTTTGAACTTTCTTGTAACTGCACTTGGGACGTTTGACAGCTCTGATTTGCTTGGAGAGCAAGCGGTTCAGGGCTTTGAGAAATTCCAAGCGAATGTACCTTTTATCGCATCGACTACTTTACAAATGCGTGATGCGGCTAAAACGGGGAAGCTGGATGCTTTTGTATTAGAGTATCAAATTTACGCAAATGCACCCGAACTAAAGGGTAGTTATGTATTTACCCCTTTTGGTGTAAGGCATGACAGTCCCCTTTACGCATTAGGTGATCTTCCACAAGAGAAGCTGGACATTATTAAGAAATTCGCGGAGTTTGTTGAACAGGATAAGTATCAGCGTTTGGGTGAGGAAAAAGGTTTTAATGGATTGAATGAATATCATTCCGAGGTTAATCCAGTGGATGGCAGTCTTTTATCCTCGGCTCAAAAGCTGTGGAAGGAGAAGAAAAACGGCAATAAACCCATTGCGGCAGTATTTGTAGCTGATGTCTCAGGTAGCATGAACGGAGAGCCTTTAAATCGCTTAAAGCAATCATTATTAACAGGACAGAAATACTTAGGCAAAGATAATAGTATTGGTTTTGTTTCCTACTCCGATAACGTTACGATAAATCTTCCAATTGGCAAATATGACACGAATCAGCAGTCGATGTTTGTTGGAGCGATAGATAGTCTTCAGGCGAATGGGGGGACAGCGACTTTTGATGGAATTGTGGTGGCACTCAAAATGCTTCAAGACGAAATGAAGATAAACCCGGAAATCAAACCTTTAATCTTTGTATTAAGTGATGGAGAGACGAATGAAGGTCATTCACTAAATGATATCAGAGGCTTAATTGAAACCTACAAAATTCCGATTTACACCATTGGCTACAACGCGAATATTAAAGCACTGGAGAGCATTTCAATTATTAATGAAGCGGCTAACATCAACGCGGATACAGACGACGTAGTCTATAAAATCGGAAACCTGCTTAATGTTCAAATGTAAGCTACAACTTTTAGGAGGGATTCTATGTCTTTTACGATGGAAGTGGTAAGTCCGGAGAAATTGAAATCAGCGATTGAAGAACAGGTTAAACCTGAGCCACAGGAAGTAACGCAACTGAAGGAAATGGCGATAACCAATGTCTCGACGATTTTGGAGCTGGATTTAGAATCTTTAGATAAACGAAAAGAAGTGCTGCAATCCATAGACAGCTTCGGGATGAGCACCATGAGATCGTCTTCAGACAAGAACTCTCTTTTGCAAGTTTCTGTAGGGAATTTGTCAAAAACAGGGGATGAAGGCGGGCAAGTAGCTAAAGGGTTAACGGAACTAAACCTCCAGTTGAAAGATTTAGACCCAAGCGCAGTGGATTTTGCCAAAAGTGGTCTTCTAGGGAAGTTCTTTAACCCATTGCGGAGTTATTTTGCGAAGTATCAAAAAGCAGATGCTGTAATCTCAGATATTATCATTTCTTTAGATAAAGGCAAAACCGTATTGAAGAATGATAACACTACATTAGAGTTTGAGCAGCAATCGCTTAGAGAGCTCACTAAAAAACTGCAGAAAGAAATTCAGCTAGGAATGCTGATGGATCAGGAGATTGAGGCTCAGCTAGATGCAGCCAAGCTACGTAATGAGTCTGAAGAAAGAGTAAAGTTCATAACGGAGGAGGTATTGTTTCCTCTGCGGCAGCGTGTGATGGATCTGCAACAGATGCTGGTAGTAAATCAGCAGGGAATTATGGCGATTGAAGTGGTTATACGAAATAATAAAGAGCTAATCAGAGGGGTGGACAGAGCTAGAAATGTTACGGTTTCGGCCCTGAAAATCTCTGTTACGGTGGCAAGTGCACTCTACAATCAACGAATCGTATTGAAAAAGATTGAACTCCTAAATCAAACGACCAACACGCTAATAAGCGGTACCTCAAAAATGTTAAAAGATCAGGGGGCGGCGATCCATAAGCAATCCCTTGAATCAAGTATTTCTGTAGATACTTTAAAACAAGCCTTCACAGATGTGCTTTCTGCTTTAGATTCGATAAGTACGTATAAGCAGGAAGCTCTTCCTAAAATGCGTGAAACCATTAACCAGTTCAGAGAGCTGGCAGATAGCGGAGAACAGCAGATCGTGCGGCTCGAGAAGGGGAATAAGCTGGGCTTGTAGCTATTTCCAGTCTAAACCCATCCTAGCCTTAAGTCTGGTAAGACTCCGGTCCTAAGACTGTTTTGAGCCTTCTCTTTCTCACGTATAATGAAATTAATTGATAACGTGAGAGGAAGGACATAAGAAATGAACGATAAGTTGTATACAATGCCGATCGGAGCGGTAGATTCCATGCAGATTCCCGTAGAATCGAAATCACAATCTAAACCAGGCAAACGTCGATCAAGTCCCAAGACCTATCGGAGTATTTTGTATTTTATAATCTCTTTACCAATTACGATTGTATATTTCGTGTTTATGGTAACAGGGCTAGCGTTATCCATTGGGTTAACACCTATTTTCATCGGTATACCCTTGTTTTTCGCAGTAGCTAAAGGGTTAGATTACATTGTGAAATTTGAGCAAGAGCTAGTAAGATCATTGCTGGATATTCCTAGACCGAGTGAAGAGCGCAGAACGGATATGAAGCAAGAGGGAGCGGGCTTCCTGCAACGCATGAAGTTAGGTTTTGATGGTGCAAAGTTTGCACGTAACATCATGCTGATTATGGGACGATTCGTATCCAGCATTATCTTCTTCTCACTAACGATAACTGTGGTAGCGGCAGCGCTAGGTCTGATCACACTACCTGTGCTACATCAGATTTTCTTGCAAACGATGGATTTGAATATTTTGGAGAATAGTGTGTTTGCCTTATTTAATATCGACTGGACATTATCTCAGCAATACATTTCCTATGTTGTAGCGGGACTCGTCGTTTCTGTGATCGCAACTTGGGTGATTAAATCGTTGATGGATGTACAGCGTAGAATGTTGTTTGTATCCTACGAGGAAGAACGTCAGTATTAAATGGAAAGAAGCGTAGCTCTTAAAGAGCTACGCTTCTTATACTTTTTCGCTATCTTAATGAATTAGTCCATAGCTCAATATGTTATTAAGCTTCTAAACAGTAGGCTTGTAGCTGCTTTCGCTTATCAGCAGTCATGCCGAATTCCTGTTCGAGGAAAATCTCTACACTTTTATATCGCTCATCGATGGCAGAGAAAATGGCTTCCATGAATTCTCGGCGCAATATAAGCGCAGCCATAACAGTATCGACTTCCTTTGGTGACAGATGCTGTGAGGCTTGCTTTTTTATTTGCTCGTTAAGAGGACCAAGTGTCTGATTGGAGAGCAAATAGTCTTCTATAATCGTCTCTCTTGGAACCCCAAGTGCTAGGAAGATGAATGCTGATCCTACGCCAGTGCGGTCTCTTCCACCGGCACAATGATGCAGGATACTGAATTCATCTGGAAGCATAATGGTTGCCATAAGTCGCTTAAAGGAAGGGTTATTAAAGGCCATATCCAAATACATATTAACCAAGAAGTCTGTCGTGAAATGTTCAAGGAATCCAGAACGAACCACATCTCTCATGTCTCCAGGCACCTCTTGCTTTAGCGCAGGTACACAAATGTTATTAACTCCTGGAATGACTGGATCTGGTTTTAAACGAATTTCTTCTATTCCTCGATAATCAAATATGGTCTTAATTCCAAGTGATTTTATGAGTTTTATATCTTGATCGGTCATTCCTGTTAATTCGGCTGATCGAAAAAACAAACCGTATTTGACTCTACGGCCATCTGAGGTGATGTATCCGCCCATATCTCGGAAATTGAGGACACCTTTAAAGGGGAGAACACGACGCTTAGAATCTGTTGTTCCTAGTTTCTGGTTCATTTTCGTACCACCTTTGGTTGGTTATTGAATAGGCTATTCTAAAATTTAGAAAGGGTGCCGCTTAACCATAAAAGTTTGCCCTTAATACTATTTATAGTACCATGATAAAGGCCAACAAAAAAACATAGTAAAAAGATCATCTTTTCTGTAAAATCGGTTGCAATGTCATGTAACGTTATTGCGCTGCATACGGAAAAATTCTAGTAGGAGTGTGTAAAATGAATTTAAAGGAAAAGTTGATAGAAATAAAAGAAAATGGCTACCAAGCACCTCCCGATACATACCAGTTGATACAAGAAATGATACAGAACATCGGTTCTGTGGATGCCGAGCTGCGTGATGACCTGATTTATACAATCTTATCACATTGGATTCCTGGTAATTCTCTAACTGCAAATGAACTAGAACAACTTCTTCCAGTTATTTTGGATCATAACCATTTGCATTTTAAGCTTGGTGAAACAAATACAGACGCTGTCTTTACTAGATCTTTCTCAATGCTAGTCATACCACTCGTCTTAGAGAGACATAGAGAATCACCATTTCTCTCAAGAGAGCAAATTCATCAGATAAAAGAGAAAGTATTTTACAATGTACAAGAAGAGCGAGATTACCGCGGGTATGATGAAGAAAAAGGCTGGGCTCATGCCATAGCCCATGCAGCAGATGCTTTAGACGATTTAGCTCAATGTTCCGAACTGGATAACAATGACCTCATAACGATTCTC
>NZ_CDRJTB010000081.1:0-28043 GCF_976954365.1 Paenibacillus sp. Marseille-Q9583 | reverse complement strand
TTAATTTAGACGATCCTTTTTTTGATACGTTAAAAGAGGACTACCCTGGATTTGAACTATGGTTTAAGAGGAAGGGAGATGAAGAAGCACAAGTTTTTTATAATCAATCAGACAATTTAGAAGCTTTTTTATACATGAAAACAGAAGAAGGTCCGGTAAATGATGTTCAGCCTGCGCTAGAGGACGGATTGTGGCTGAAAGTAGGAACAATGAAGGTTAATCCCCATGGAACTCGGCTCGGAGAGCGGTTCATAAAAAAAATACTTGACTATGCTATTGTAAAAGATATTAAAAAAATCTATGTTACAGTTTTTAAAAAGCATGAAAAATTGGTAGAAACTTTTGTGAAATACGGATTCATAGAAACCGGTATAAAAGTATCCGCGGCAGGTGAAGAGTCAGTCTTTACTAAAGATTTAAAGAATAAAACTAACAACATCCTTCATGATTACCCGTTAGTTAGATCAAGAGGGAGAAGTAAGCATTTATTGGCGATTAAGCCTAACTATCATACAAAGCTTTTTCCTGATTCCATTTTGAATAATGAGAGTTTTGATATCATAAAAGATGTTTCACATA
Source organism: Paenibacillus sp. Marseille-Q9583 (assembly GCF_976954365.1). Lineage (NCBI taxonomy): Bacteria > Bacillati > Bacillota > Bacilli > Caryophanales > Paenibacillaceae > Paenibacillus > Paenibacillus sp. Marseille-Q9583. Next base: position 27,464 of record NZ_CDRJTB010000081.1, on the reverse strand, counting down.
CGAATAGTATACACAAAGTGTATATTTCATCAATGAGCGGACTAGCTTCTGTTACTAAGGGAGATTTAATGGTAATATACAGAACCAAAGCTGAACAAGGTTCTGCATGGTATACATCTGTCGCAACGTCAATATGTGTAGTTGAAGAAATGAAAAGTCCTCGTGAGTTTAAAAGTTTTGAAAAATTCATGAAGTATTGTAGAAGTTATTCGGTTTTTACTGATGCAGAATTATTAGAGTATTGGAATAAAAAAGGTCCCGTTTATGTAATTAAGATGACATATAATATTGCATTTAGAAAAAGGTTGAATAGAAAGAGATTGGTTGAAGAAGTAGGTTTAAATGAAAAGGCTTATTGGGGATGCATATCTCTTTCGGATCAAGAGTTTGAAAAAATACTTATTAAAGGTGATGTATATGAAAGTCTTGTTGTCGATTAAACCGGAATATGTAGAAAAAATATTCAGTGGAGAAAAAAAGTATGAATACCGCAAAGCCATATTCAAGAAAAATATAGATACTATCGTAGTATACTCAACTATGCCCGAGGGTTTAATCGTTGGTGAATTTAAAATAGACACTATTTTATATAACAGTCCTGAGATAATTTGGAGCGAGACGAAAGAGTATGCTGGAGTCAGTAATTCATTTTTTAAAAAGTATTTTGCAAATAGGCTTGAGGGATATGCAATAAAAATAATTAACCCCGTGCGTTATGAAAAACCAATAGATCCTAAATTGGAGTTTGAATCCTTCCATGCTCCACAATCATTTTGTTATATATCTTAGTAAAGAGGAGTGTACGGGGAAATGAGTAAAATTATATTTGTGAGCGGTGTTCATGGAGTGGGCAAAACGTATTTATGTAATTCTCTAAAACAACAATATCAATTTTCTCATTACTCAGCTAGTCAACTCATTGCTAAAGTAAAACATAAAACATTTAATCAGTCTAAACGTGTAGGAGAGATAAAAGAGAACCAAGATTTCCTCATATCTGCAATCGCTGGTTTAAATCTCAACAATGAGGTTATGCTTCTAGATGGTCATTTCTGCATAGTTAACCAGTCCAGTGAAATAATTAGATTGCCGGATGTAACTTTTCGAAAATTGTCACCTGTCGGTATTATTCTATTAATGGAAAACCCCCATATTGTTTATCAACGGTTACAACAAAGAGATAACGTGAGTGCCTTTGATTTAAATTTTATCGGGAAGCTTCAAGAAGAAGAGAAGAAATATTCTGAAGAGATTTCTAATTTATTGAATGTTCCCCTGTACATTTATTCTAGTGATGAAAACAATGTCGGGCTAGATAAGTTTATAAACACTATTGTTGAGTTATAAGATAAAAAGATGCTGAATTCTTAGGGACTAAGATAGTAGTGGTTACAATAGTGAGATTGTTTTAATTGCGTATTATTAAAAAAATTTATTATGTGTTGCCTATCTTCCTGTTTGGTAGAAGTGATTGAACTGCAAATGATAAAAATGAACAGTTCACTTCTTTAGTTCTTTAGTGAAAATATCTTAACATCATACGTGATCATAACCTCAAGAAATTCGATAACACCGGAGAAGATATGGAGGATTTAATCTCCATAGGCACCATTGGCTTGATTAAAGCCATCGAGAGCTATCGTCCGAACAAAGGGACAAAACTGGCCACATTTGCGGCTCGTTGTATTGAAAATGAAATTCTGATGCACCTACGTTCGTTAAAGAAAACTCACAAAGACGTATCCCTGCACGACCCGATAGGGACAGACAAGGAAGGTAATGAAATTACACTCATCGATATCCTGGGCTCGGAAGCGGATGATGTTATTAAAGAAGTGGATTTGAAGATCGAGAATATCAAGATTTATCGTAATCTTGATATTCTGGATGATAGGGAAAAAGAGGTTGTCGTTGGGCGATTTGGGCTAGATACAGGTGGGGAAGAGCGGACGCAGCGGGAGATTGCGAAGGAGCTTGGGATCTCGCGGAGTTATGTGTCGCGGATTGAGAAGCGGGCACTCATGAAGTTGTATCATGAGTTTTATAAGGCGAAGCGGTAGGGACTTAGATAATAACTAAAGATTGATTATAGAGTGTTTTAAAAGCGACTTGCCAACAGGGGAGTTGCTTTTTTGTTAATTCAAGTCGTTGGGATAAATGAACATAAAAAAAGCATATTTAGAAAATTAACTTTTTAACTGCTGAGGGGTGTTATTATGACATACAAAGAAATTTATGATCTCCAAATTCAATTGTTACATGTATATGAGAACAATGAAAAGTACCAAGGTCCATATCAGAAGCAACTTAATTATTTTAAGAGACAGTTTTTTATAGCTGAAGATATAGTTCAACGAATTTTTGTTCTAAACCAGTTAAAAAAAATTCATGAGAAAAGTAAGAAATAAAAATAAAGTGGTGTTCAGAAGAATATTTTAAGTGAAGATTTACATTAAGCTAAATTAAAGACCAATGAGTAGATTAAGGAAAAGAAATGGAGTTAATTAGCATGGTCAATTCGAAAAGCAGACATATGATGGATAGACCCTATATTAAAGAAGTCATTCGTGAACTTAGTCTTCTTGGTTATGAGGAAGTTCAAGCTAAACAGATACTAATCAAATACTATAGACCGCTAAAGAGGACGTTGGGATTTCGACTCAATTCTTAAGATTTTGCTAAGGAAATTGATTTAATTAATAAAGCAGTTAACCGAAAAAATGACCCGTCTGACCCAAATCTTCATAGGAGATTTAAATAGTCGGAAAAATCATATTATTAAAGATAAATAAAGAGAAGGTAGACATATATATAAAGGCAAGTGCAAAGACAACTATCTTTTGAAGCCGCCCTTGAGGTTGGTTTATTTTAGCCCGATCAGAGTTGCTGATCGTGTTTTCCATCAAAGAAATAGGCCAAGCAGTATTCATCGATAAGACAGGTTAAAAGTTAAGATACGTTGACGCACAGAACTTAAAATCCTGCGATAGGTGACCATCATACGGGTTCGACCCCTTCCTCGGCATCCTTGATTTATAAGGGTGGATAAGAGTGGAGCCATCGTAAACTTCTACGCTAATGTCACCAACCAGATGGAGGGAACGCTGAATTCCTTCAAGTACGCTGGTGAGATCTAAGATGAGGAAACAGGGCTTACTATCTGCGGGCACGGTATTATGATCCTAGTTTAGGGCGGTTTTTAAATGAGGATACGTATGAGGGGCAGATTGATAATCCGCTGAGTTTGAATTTGTATACGTATGTGCATAATAATCCGCTAATATATAATGATCCTACGGGTCATAAAGTAAATAGAGGTTAATACCTATCTTGACCTTGCAATTAAAGAAGGAAAGCAAAATTTCTAAAAGGGAATGTCAATCCAGGAATTGGGAGTAAAAGTTTGACTAGCGAGATAAATTACTTGAGAGGGAAGGAGGGAGCAAGAGTATTTTATAGAATGGATAATGGAGAAATGCAGATTTTAGCAAAGGCAAATAAGGCAAACGAACAAACAGTGATTAATATTTTGTGTAAAGTCTACGGGAAATAAGGAGGACACTATGAATGTTGTGAAAATAAGTTATCCAACTCCTTTATCAAAAATCAGTGATATAGAGAATGATAACATTGATGTATTTATTGAACTTGAAGATGGAACGAATATAACTGTCGTAGTCAGCACACCTTTAAATTTATTACAACAAATGAATGAAGAAAATGTGAATTTTATTTCAGCTTCTCAACCAGACATTATTGTTAGATCATTGACACACGAGAATATCCAACAAGCCATTGAGGATTATGCTAATGAAGATGCATTTTGGTTGAAGTTATTATATGTAGTATCTATTGAAAAAAAAGTAGTGGATATGAGTCGTATCAATCAATTCCTAGAAGAAATTAATATGTTAAATAATGAGTTGCTAGAATAACATTAGTTCAGATAAGCTACATGGGAGTCACTACCTCCATATGTTTTTTTCTTGTCTTTTTTGTGATAACCCACCCAGTGCCTAATGAATTTGGCGGCTGTGTTCAAATAAACTTAACCCTCATAAGCTACGTATGAATTTTTGCCCAAAGATGAATGTACGCACGAGTGTGTTCTGGTACTTAAAGTTATCACCTTTCAGAAAACAACTCTCCTGCCCCTTTATACCTCAGAATCATCAGATAGCACCGTGTTTGGCTTCAAATAACGTATCTTCGCTTTCCCACGGTTTTCCCGAATTAAAATGAAATTGCAAATAATCGAAATGATCTTTCACTTCTGATCCATAAGTGAAGGCGAAAAAGAAGTTTTTGCAACTATAAAGATACATAGTCCGATTACCACGCTGTAGGGTTAGGCAAGAAATTAACATTTTGCTCCGTAACTATCTGGACATATGGAACGATGATTAGTGTGAAAAGAATCTGCTCATGTGCCAGTTTACATATCTAGGAGGGATTCGTTTCAGGCCAGCCTTCTCCCTAATGCTTATCACAATTCACAAGAGGTTGTACTTATACAACAACGATTAATAGAGTGGTCTACGGATAAGCTATGGCACAATTTCCACTGCCTATTTTAACAGAATCCTTATCACATTCCGTATAATATTCTATTTAAGTTAATAAGTAGTGTGAGAAGACTAAAGGGGATTTAAATGAAGAGAACTCTGAAGGTTATAATTTTGGCTGTTTTAATACTAAGTATTCAATTTCAGTTACTCCAATCAGAGAGCCAGCGCGGCTCCAGTTAAGAAATCAAATTATCAAAATCTAATGGAAGACTAGTATATTTTTTTCGAGTCAAGGAAACTACTACTTTTCATATGACCGAGCTGAAAATACTCTAGAAAAAAATGGAATTTAGTAATGATGTGGTTAGGACGGATGTTCTTAATAAGTGGGATCAAACATATTATCACACCACTTCGTTATACTTGGATGAGAGTATGCGGCATATTTTGATAATGATCATTCAAAGGCTGCGAGAACTATGTGAGGTTGTGAATAAAGTCCGGCGAAAAGTGGTTATCTATTCCGAATGTTTTTAGGGCGTGTCTTAGAACTCCGATCCAATAACCTCGTGAATATCTCTGGAATGTGGATAACCCGAAGCGGTTTAATAATTCCAGGACGTATTTAACACAGCGTTAATACTATATGCGGACAAGTAGGAGGGAGTTGAGGTGAAAGAGGATCTTTTGATTAACAAAATGCTTGTTTTTATTTGATTAGTACTATATAGTTCTATATATGACAAATAAAAAATTGAACAATGGATCTGCTAAATCTAAGAGTTCCAATCCGGTTAACCGGACCAAGGCAGTTGAAGTGGCTGCACAGTTATTTCTGCGTCAGGGGTACAGCTACGTTAGTATGGATGAGGTAGTACGGGTTAGCGGAGTATCCAAGTCGAATATTTATTACCATTTTAAAAACAAGGAGGAATTACTTCAGGCTGTGGTGCAGTACTGGATCGCCCAGTATGAATCAGATCTTTACTTGCTGCTCAGTCAGCGTGAACGAGAGGTAACAGAACGCATCTATTCGTTTATGGCGCTACTGTCCGCAGGCATAGAGGGTCGGGATTATGAAGGAAGTTGTCCGTTTATTACACTGTATATGCAGACACCAGCCAGTGCACCGGAAGTAAAAGAAAGCATATCCCGTTTCTTTCGTGAGTTGCAGCCGATGATGGAGAAATTGTTCCAACAGGGGCTGGATGGTGGGGAGTTTCGTAAAGGAATCGAGCCGGGGCCAGCAGCAGCATTATTTATTGCGGCAATGGAAGGTTCTCTTGTTCTTGCGGAGACCGCGCGTGATACAGGACTTATTGAACAATCAGCACGTACTTTTTGTCAGATGCTTCGGTAAACGAAGCTGTTTTTTTGAATATAATTAGTACTTCATAGTACTATAAGGGGCGAATGCACAATGAATGTTCATACTACTCGTGAAACAAATACGGAGCACACTAGGGACATAAAGCAGGTTATTAACAAGAGGGTAATTGAACCAGCAATCATTTTCATGACAGGCAGTACAGGCTTTATCGGTAAGGAAACAGTAAAACAACTCGCGGCTGGGGACACAAAATTGTTGTTGCTTGTTCGTTCCGAACCAAGAGCCAGAGTTGTGCTGCAAGCTTACGGAGTGAAGAACTTCGACCGAATTACATTTATCCACGGCGATTTGTCCAAACCAGGTCTCGGCCTTGTATTGACTGATCGGCAGCTTGTTCTCGAAGCAGACGTCATCATTCATGCTGGCGGCACGATGGATGTTACTCTGGAGCGTAAAGAAGCAGAACAGATTTTTATGAACGGCGCGAAGGAAGTGGCGGAACTGGCTGGCGAGATCCATCGTATACGCGGACTGAGACACTTTATCCATGTTGTTGGATTTATGAGCCCGTATGGACAACGGGACAAAAAGGGGGAATACATTCAAGTCAACAAACTAGAAAATCATGAAAGTGCATATGAAGAAATGAAATTTCACGCTGATCTGTATATCCGTAAACATGCAGAGGCGAATCAGTATCCATTGTCTGTTGTCAATCCAAGTACAGTCGTGGGACCGCGACCCACGGGTGAAACCGAGCAAACGGGTGGTATCGGACTGCTCATTCAGGCGATTCAGAAACGATTCATGCCTGTTGTACCGGGAGGTTCATCGTATTGGTTGCCGCTTGTGGAGAATGATGTGGTTGCAAAGACCCTTGTCTTTTTATCCAAAGAAACAGCTCCAGTGGGAGGGACGTATCCACTTTTGGCGCGCAAAGAAGATAGTCCTAGCATGAAGGAATTACTACATCTTCTGTCACAGCAAATGGATGTTCCAAAGCCCAAATGGGCTGTACCACTGACATGGATTCAATGGGCGATGAAATCAGGCGGTACGCGGATCAGCGGTGTTCCAGCAGAATCGGTTTCTTTTATTACCAACAGAACATTTCCGGTGGAAGAGACGGAGGCTCTGTTCACACGTATGGGACAATCCTGGCCTGATATCAGGGAACAGCTTCCATTTGTGACAGCAGACTTGGATTATCGTCTCCGTCATGCATCATCTGGGACTTTGCCAGCCGGTTGTACTCGATCACGGATCGGAAATTTGGCTGCACTTGGTTGGGATGGTGAAGGAGAGCCATGGATCATCGTACATGGTTTGCTTAGTTGTGCCGATGAGATGTTACCTTTGGGAGAACGAATTCGGGAACTGACAGGAAACCCGGTATGGCTTGTCGATCTGGCCGGATTCGGTCGGTCACCTGTTCATCAGAAGAGTGAAGCGTTTGAAGGCCAGGTGCATGAACTACTCACCGCACTTCGCGAGTTGGAAGGCCCGATGAAGCTGATCGGTCACTCTGTTGGGGGCGCAATTGCAGCTACGGCGGCAATCAGGAGCGGACGCACCGATATTCAGCTTGGTTTATTGCAGCCCGCAGGTCATAACTCTAACCAGACAGCTCTGCGTATGGCTTCCCGTATGCCAAGAGGTTTCGTGCGTACCCTTCTGGCCGGGCGATCCGAAGCTGGCTGGAATCGCATGCTTCAATCAAACCGTGACACGGATCACCGTGTAATTAGTAGATTTGCAGAAAAGGTGAGGTCCAGTATGCAATCTCCACGCATTGCGGGTGCGCATACCGATTTGTTACGCTGGATTCATAGCGGGAAGGGCAAAGGAGTACAAGACAAGTTATCGATGGGGACGTGGAGTAAAGCTGATCAGGCAAAGAGGACAGTAGTGGTCTGGGGCAAAGAAGATGAGAATTACCACTATCCTGAGGAAATCGATCCACAGGTTAAATGCGTAGATGTACCCTATGGTCATTATTTTCCGGTATTTCAGCCCAATGATACGGCTGCGATTCTTGTAGAGTGGTTCAATACCAAGAGATGAGACGAGTCCAGTTCTCTACGGTGCAGGAACCCCGCGAATACTGTCGAAAGGGTCAAGTTCGATTAGGGTGTGTCTTAGAACTCTGAAAGGAGCAGATTTTGCCGAAATTACGTTCCAAGCCAGGAACTTTTTCGCAGGCGTACCGGGGTACGTCAAGAGAAAGTGACGCAGCAGGGGGACGAAGCGGTGAAAGATGCCCTGAGTTTTTCTCTGTAGTTAAGGGTCTTTTTCGTTGCAATATTACAGATGAGGTTAAAAGAAATGTTGATAATTGGCTTATGACATACGAGAATGCAAATACCAAACCTCACTTTTATACAGTATTATTAAGACCAATCGGCTAAGAATATTAGTTTTTAGGAGGTAACATGGCTACTATTAAAATATGGGGAAAGGAACTGGGCTTCTAGATAGATAACTCTAAAATGATCGTTAGCAAAAACGGAGTAGTTATAATTGTCGCTAGACTTGTATCTACAAGAGTTGCAATGTTGTGAAAATAATACGGAAATAATGAAAATATATTTTTAAGTCACTAGCTAATAGATGGGATCTTGGAGGTAAATGTATGAACAATTCAACAAGTAGACATATGATGGATAAACCCTACATTAAAGAGGACGAAAGTGCATGAGGGAACGTGCTATAAAAATTGTCCCCCTCAGAAGTTGGGTTGGTCAAACATCTTAAATAATATTTAAAGAAGCTGGTATTTAGCCTGCGGCGCTTTCTTTAATCATTCTGAGCAATAAATACATGACTAATTTGAGACAAACAGTTAATAAAACTTTACTAGAAAAAGGACTATTATAGAGAGTATCAGAGGGCTGCGCAACAAGCACATTGCTTAGAAGTTGCATCTGTCGGAAGGAACCGTTCGAAACTATATTTCAGCAATTTATTTGAAGCAGCAGGTGGGGAGCGCGACGCAGTAGTTTAGAAGATCAACTGGTTCAGACTCAGGCATAGTAAGTACAATCACAATAGAATCTAACGCGGCTGAGAGCTTGGAACAGATGTATCCCACAGTGAAGATAAATCGGAGTTAAGTGTAACATAAGTAAGGCGAAATTTTTATCCGCTCACAGGATCCCCTTTGTGGCCCATACGAAGTTGTCCTTCGCAGGAATTGAAGCGTAAGGAATGGCGGTAATTCGCAATTGAGAGTAGGAGTCTGCTGTGAAGCAGGTAATAAATAATTGTATTATGCCTAGTTTCGGTACGTGTCTTCATTTATTTGGGGGTAGCGTATGCAAAAGTCTAAGCGCCACAAAAGTAAGAAGCAATGCAAACCGGAGCAGTTTGTGATGGGGTACTATCAGCGAGCCGCTGAGTTTATGGCAGATTCTTGCGAACGTGACAAAAATGTAATCTTCCATCGCCCGTTTGTCATCACAATCAAACGACTCTCTCTGAACGATATTTTACAATATGCCTGTATGAACGGCTTTTGTTTCGTGCAGGCATTCCAACTTCGAAGGAGAGGGTTTATGTTGAACAAGAATATGAAAAGGACTCGCCGCAGGTATGGCATCCTGGCTGCTCTTCTGGCGCTGAGTCTCACCTGGGAAACCGGCGCGTACGCGCAGGCGCAGCCTGCCGCGGATACGCCTGCTGCCGCGAACCAACTTGTGGTACCCGGCGGTGCCGTCACGGGCGCTTATACGAATGGACCGCGGGATGCCAAGGAGGTCGAGGCGTTTCTCGATGCTTTCTTTGCTCAGGATGCAGTTAAACAAAAAGCAGGTGCCGCCGCGGTATCCGTAGTCCAGGATGGAAAAGTGCTCGTCTCAAAAGGCTACGGCATCATCGATCAATCGTCGAAGTCACCGGTAGACGACAGCCGCACCACCTTCCGAATCGCTTCCGTCTCCAAAGTATTTACGGCAGTCGCCGCCATGCAGCTTGTCGAACAAGGGAAAATTTCGCTCCGTGACAATATTGAAAAGTACTTGGGCGGGTACAAGATAACCAGTCCGTTCGATACGCCCGTCACGATCGAACATTTGCTCACCCATACAACAGGCTTTGAGGCGCGAGAACCCTCCGATGCCAGCTATGTGACCGATCCATCCATCAAGCCTGTCTCGTTGAAAGAAAGCATTTTCGACGTGTTCCCGCCAGTGATACGTGAGCCCGGCACATCGTATATGTACGATAATTTCGCGTCGAGACTGCTTGGCTACATCGTCCAGCAAGCAAGCGGAGAGCCCTTCGGAAGATATGTGCGGCAGCATATCTTCGAGCCGCTGGGCATGACCTCCAGCAGCTTCACCTTGACGAAAGAGCTGGCTGAACGGTTGGCGACTTCTTACGGCCCGGCAAACGATGCGATCCCGCTGTACGATTTATCACCGCGAGAGTGGCCGGAGGGAAGCATGGTATCGACAGCCTCCGATATGGCGCTGTTTATGCAAGCCTTTCTGAACGGGGGGCGCACGGCCGACGGCAAGGTGATCCTTTCGCCGGAATCGGCGAAGGCCATGACAATCTATCATGAGGCCATCCATCCGGAATTTCCGGATATGACCTACGGCTTTGAATCGCCTGTCGAGCCGGCCAAAACGATCGGCGAGAGCGTCATCTCCAAAGGCGGCGATATTCTGGGCTTCAGTTCACTGTTGTGGCTGTTGCCCGACCGCCGCACAGGCGTCTTCGTCACGTACAACGCCAATGGCGATCTACGAAACGATCTGTTTGCCGCATTCATGGATCATTATTATGCAGGCCGCCAAACGACATTTGAACAGGAGGGCTTCAAGCCGCAGTCGAAGGCAGCGCTTGCCAAGTTCGAAGGCTTGTACTCCGATTTACGGATTAAGTTTCTGATCAAAGTCGAGGCGGCCGGCGACGGCATCCTGACGGTGAGAGACATGACCGGCCGTCATCGGTTGAAGCAGGCGGGCGAGCTATTATTCGAGGACGAACAGGGGAATCCACTTGCCTTCAAGCAAGATGCCGCTGGCCGCATCACGGACTTAAAATACTTGAATTTATTCAGCTATGCGGTTAAATTGCAAGAGGTTCAGAGAAGCTTTCCGGACATCGCCGCGGATCATCCCTATGCCCCCTATATTTTTGCTCTGCAATCGCTCGGTTTGTTGAAGGACGATTCTGCCAAGCCGTTCGAGCCGCAGCAATTCGTCTCTCGCGGAGCCTTTATCCATGCTTTTAACGCGATATGGGGCATTCAACCGTCTTCAAATCCGTCCTCGTTCAAAGATTTGGACGACTCATCTTATCGAGGAGATGTGCAAGCTGCCTTAGAGTCCGGCTTGGTAAATGGAACGAGTGACGGCTTGTTCGAGCCGAACCGGCCGATCCGCCGCGAAGAAGCGGCCGTTATTTCTTTCCGTTTGCTGGCGGGCAATGGAATCCGGGTGCCGGATGCCGCGGCCGCGCTTGCGCCCGGCACGTCGGAATGGGCGGTCGAGGCGGTCGGTTCCATCGTAAGCTGGAAGCTGCATGGGCCGGAAGTAGCCGAATCGAATGGCACGATCGATTATGGTTCGAAGCGGGCTCTGAACAAGCAAGAGATGGCGGCACTCTTATTCGCGATGCTCATGCCGAATGAATAAACCGAACCGGATGAGGGGGAAGCCACGTGAGTGGTTTCCTTATTTTTATTTTCGTGCAAAACACTGATAATATTGGGAGGATAGATGCGAATGGCAGCCGGGGAAGGCGCTTCGTAGCGCAATAGAGCAGCTCGAAATCGTACAGCCTCCTTCCCGGGAACAAGCGAGGCGCGACCGTCTGGAACTGCGCGTAATGGATGGAGGGAGTCCGCTCCTGGAAGGGGACTCGCTTGCGGACCGGTGTTGGAGAGGGGGTGGTTCATAGCGGGACAGTTCCCCTACACAGAATTAGACGGAATAACGGAATCGTGCAAAAAGTAACTTTCTTAGCTAAATAAAACTATTCATCATTCTTATATAATAAAGGTAAGAAGGTATCATAACTAGATAAAAGTTATTCTGTAGTAATCCGGTATAATACAAATGTAAGAGAAGGATATGCATGAAGAATGGTAAGTCATCAATGCCCAAGAAGACTAGACGCTGTAGGGAGTCTTCGGTTTCTCCCAACAAGGAGTTTGGATCAACATAAAATAACCTCTGCGAGTGAGAAGGATAGGATGGATGCATCATGAAAAGGTACGGGGCGGTCGTGATAGGCTGCGGTTATATGGGGGCTCTCCACTTGGACGCGATATCTCGACAGGAGCGGGTCCGGTTGATCGGCGTGGCGGATTGGAACCGGGACAGGGCCTCCTTAGTGGCAAGTCAATACGGAGCCGAGTGTTGGAGCACGGATTACCGGGTCTTGATCGAGCGTGACGATGTGGATCTGGTCATTATCGCCACGTACCCGTCCTCCCATCTGGAGATCGCAAAAGATTGTCTCGCTGCAGGGAAGCATATCCTATGCGAGAAGCCGATGGCGGGCAATGCACGGGAAACGCAGGAATTCATGAAGCTGGCCCGTGGAGCCAAAACCAAGGTCCTGATTGGTCACATCCTTCGCCATAACACCACGTACCAGGCGGTTATGAAGATGATCCGGGAGGGAGCCATCGGCTTTCCCTTGGTCATCCGGTTATCCCAATTAAAGCCCTCCAAAAATTGGGATTCCCACTTATCCCTGCTCCGGGACGTCTCGCCGATCGTGGATTGCGGCGTCCATTATATCGATGTGATGCGTTGGGCTACAGGGGCGGACGTGGTAAGCGTCAACGGGATCGGGCAGCGTCTCTACGAAGAAGTCCCGCCGTACACTTACAATTACGGACTCATGACCCTCCGTCTGTCGGACGGCTCCATCGGCTACTTTGAGACGGGATGGGGCAAGGGGATTCCGACTGATAACCGGAAGGAATTCATCGGACCCGCTGGCCGGATCCGCATCATCTACAAGAACGATCGACCACGAGAGGATCAGCATTTAGGAAATCTGGTCGAGGTCGAAGACCAACGGAAAGGAACGGTCCGGCAGATCAATATGGACTTCTCCGTGAAGCCTACGGGTGCCCAACTGGACTATTTCCTGTCCATGCTGGAGAATAACTTGCCCGCTATACCGGCAATGGAGGATGCCTTCCGAGCGATGGAGATCGCACTCCTGGCCGACCGGGCGATCCATGAAGGCATTACGTTACCTTGTGTGAAATAAGGGTGGACCAACATGGTGATGGTAACAGGGGATGACCCGGTGCATGGTGTACGGCTGCTGAAGGAAATATATCGTCCACACCCATGTGAAGGACGGCATCCGACATCAGCCGTACGAAATCTCGGGGATCGAGACTGCGTATTGGAATTAATGGGGTTGTTTTGCTGTGTCAGCCTCAGTGGGATTCCGAACAGAAGGGAATGGACCATGGAAAGAAAATTGGAAACCTTAGTAATTCCCCGCCTGACAAATCAGACGGATGTTTCAGATACAGAAGAAGTCCAGATCATCAAGCAGTATCAATGGCTTAAAGGGTATAACCCGGTCGTTACAGCAAGATTAAATTACAGTCAGGAGGATCTGAAGCTTCAGTTTAAGGTTTACGAAAAGAATCCAATACGAACATATAGAAACATGAATGATCCCGTGTATAAGGATAGCTGCATCGAGTTCTTTTTTCAGCCGACTCCGGATTCGGACCAGCGCTATTTGAATTTCGAATTTAATGCGAATGGCGCAGTTCTCTTGCAGATAGGAGCGGATCGGTATGATCGCTTTCCAATCACTATCAATCCGGCAATTTTCCACATCCTATCCACCACGGATCAAGTCAATGATCAAGGGGAAGTGTATTGGGAATTAAGCTTTTCGATCTCATGGGCTTGGGTACAATCTTATTTTTCGGACTTTCGGGCAATTCCTGGAAAAAGGATAAGAGGAAACTTTTACAAGTGTGGCGACGATACCACCTATCCGCACTTTGGAACATGGAGCAAAGTTCATTCGAACAAACCAGAATTTCATAGCAGCTGTGATTTTGGGATTCTGTACTTAGAGTAACTGCGAAACGCAGCGTCAATGATTAACTTCCAAAGCCGCATATACGGGGGTGGAGGTTTTTTGTCGTTTTTAGGAAAATTAGTAAAATGGAAACGAGATTGATATCATGTCAAATTATACATAGGTTTAGGATGTCGACAATAGCAAAGTTTCCAACAAAAATCTTCAGAGTGCTGGGGAAACTAACATTCAAATTATTGTAGGAGCTGATGGAAAATATGGGCTTATTGTCCGATAAAGTAAATATAGTCTTCCATTTTTCATTAGGTAATGATAAGGAAATTGAGAGAATTAGTTGTAGCAAAAAACTTTAAACTACTTGCCGATATTGAAGGTGAGATAGATATCATCATTAACAACAAAATTTTCTTTTCAGAAAAATATTTTTTCTTATCGTAATCTCGATATTATGGATGATCGGGAAAAGGAAGTTGTCGTTGGTCGGTTTGGACTGGATACAGGTGGAGAAGAGTAGACGCAGCGGGAAATAGATAATATTTAGAAATTCATAATAGATCATTTAAAAAGCGACTTGCCAACAGGGAAGTTGCTTTTTTGTTCAGTCAGAATAGTTAATGCTGAAGGTATTATGCAATACGTTGCTCATAAATAGTTTTGATCTTACGTCCGTCAGTCCTTGCGCTTCAGTTAGGCATAGTAACCACTTCTACTGATCCTCGGAACTCTGCAGAGTTCGCTTATGGTTTGCTTAAGCTCGCCGATGACGACATATCTCTTCCTCAACCCTCCCGATTCAAGATTTGTAAGCACTTTTTCAGGACATTTACCTCCAATACAAACGACGCAGTTCTCGTTCATGCTCGGTTTCAACCTGTGTGCATCTCTACGTCTTTTGGTCCGATGCTTTCTCATTCAGACTCATGTATCTCTAAGCTTAAACTTCTGACCTTTCTTTGTGGCATAAAAAATGTACATCCTAGAATTACATTTAACCTGGGGTTTTTCCAATGTCTATTTTAAGGGGCGCGCTCCAAATACAATCTGCAGAGTTTTTGATGTGCAACAGTTTTACAAGTACGGGTTACCGCTTCACATAACGATTTATCCCCGCTGTCCTGACCTCGATCAAATGCTCAATCTTGATACGTCCACAGTGCATTGGAAACCAACTGTTTCGTTAATTTTCGTAAAAAATCATTGATTTATGTAGATGAATGTATAGTAAGGCTATTTTCCCGGCATATAATAGCTTTGCGAAACAAACACAAAGAAATCCCGAAACTCTGTTTCGTTCATTCCAATGAATAAATTTTCTGGGAATTCATCGGGAATGGACGCGATTCGCTGATGGTGAAGTGAAAATAGAAGTAAGAAAAAGAAACGGAGGCTAATTATGTTTAAAAAAATCTTTACAGTTTGGTTAACGCTGGCGCTGGCTATTTTGCCGCTGGTCGGTACGAAGGTGAATGCGGCGGGTGACTACACTGCCGGCATAAGTGAGACCGGCTCCACAGGCACAATTTGGTTTCAGACCAGCTTAACGCTGAGATTCCTGGATGTACATTACACCATCACCTCCGGTAGTCAAACAGGTGTTCAGCAGAATATCTCCATGCAAAAAAATGCAGCTACAGGCAACTATGAATATAAAATTCCTGTTGCATTAGCTGCGAATGATGTCATTAAATACTCATTTACCTATTTTAATGAAGCAACCGGAGGAGCAACCGACACAGCACAGGTTTCTTACACCTACGGACAAGGCGGAGGAGAAAATCCGGCAACATTATCCGCTCCAACGTTTAGCCCAGGTGCAGGCACTTACACCTCAGCACAGAATGTTACTATCTCTGCTGTACCAAGCGATGCCGCCATTTATTACACCACCGACGGCAGCGCACCCACCCGCCAGTCCGCACTATACACCGGAGCCATCCAAGTGTCGCAAAGCCAGACCCTCAAGGCCATAGCCGTGAAAACCGGTTATTTTGACTCTTCAGCAGCGATTTCGGCATACAGCATTAATACGGGCGGAGGGCCGGATGTGCCGGTCGGAAGCAACCGCTTGACCATCCAGATTAAAAATGACAGCAAAGGCCAATACACAGACAGCCAGGTTTACTGGCAGATTGTCGGCAAATCCTATCAAACAGGAAAATTCGTCCACGTGGATGCAACCGGCAGCCTAGTCGAAATGAAACGGACGGATAATACCTATTACAAGAATAACCAAGACGGCAATAATACGAACGATTATTACACCAACTACTTCCATAAGCTGAGCGACGTAAGCTGGGTCTCCATCCCGGATATCGAATCTGCAAGGCTCTATGTGAGCTATGGTGAGCCTGTATTAATCCGCACGGTTGACGCTCTGGATGGCGCCGGAAATATCGTCGGTCTTGGATATCAGGGACCGGATATCAACTCCCCAACGGACGCCAACCAGAAGGTTTATTTTGATTTTATCGAATTCAATTTGGGTCCAAACGGATTCCATGGCAACACAACAAGAGTGGATCAATTCGGGTTCCCGCTAAAAATGCAATTGATCGGACACGACGGTTACAACCGTACTGTCGGCGAAACGGAATCCCGTGCGGCCATTTATGCCGCCTACAAGAACGAGGTATCCGACAAGTTCGATTCCTTGGCAAACTCTCCATACCGGATTCTGGCTCCGGGCAAAGGCTCATTTGGACACCCCGTAAACGGTGAAGATAATACACACTTTTTTGATGCCTACATTAACGACATCTGGAATACTTACCGCAGTAAAGAACTGGTATTTTCCGTCCCTGTCGGTGGAGGCAATCTGGTAACCTACAGCGGGCATGTGATGCCGGGAACCGACAAGCTCGTATTCAAAAAAGATGCGAATAACGGCAGCGGATTCACGCCGTACCAATACTATGTGGATAAACCGACAACTCCTGACGTATTGGAAGGCAAAGGTGCCTTTGACAGAAGAAGTGCTGGCCAACCAGCATCGATTACCGATGTTGAACTGGCGATCCAGGCCCAACTGTGTGCGGCAATCAACAGACACCTGCTGCTTGCGGTTGACCCAACAAACTGGGGAAATGAAAGTTATTTCTTTAAAACAGCACCTTCCAACGAATATGTGAAGTTCTGGCATGACCACAGTATCGATCGGTTGGCCTACGGCTTTTGCTATGATGATGTCCGTGACTTCAGCCCATCGCTTCATACTCCAAGTCCTAAAGCCATGGTTGTCACTGTAGCCTGGTAGAAGATAAGCACCCTTTCGGGCGGTTCTCTGGATGAATGAACCCATGTAATACGAGGCGGACACATCTATGTGCCCACCTCTATTATTATTGGGATGAGTATGGAGCAACACTTTCAGCTAATCCAACCATAGTCTTTAGTGACAAGGGCTTACTGGTGGAAATTGAGAAGGAAAAACCGTTTTGCGACCATGATACAACAGAAAATAGGTCGTTGTTTCCTTTAATGGTCAATTCACCATGGTCTGAGGGAACAATCTTGATTTGCTTATATTCAGTAAAATCTCCGCTCTCATCCAGCGCTCCTTCTGTCATCTGGAACTTAATTCTGTCAGTATTGCTTGAGTAAATCAGCTGGGCGGTTCTCTCAAACAGAATCGAACTGGATTCCAGTGTATATTCTTTAGATAAACTCGAAAGCATATAAAGCTGAAAGGGAAGATTTTCAGACAGCTGGGACGGGCTCTCATAATCTATAACGGGTGAGGTAGTTAGTAAAGGTGGTATAGGAGTGTCCGGTTTCATTATAAAAGGCTTAACCGTCATAAAACAAACCACAAGGGCTAAACAGGCTGCAATGGAAATCACAAACTTAAGAGAAATACGGGGCATAACGGGCTTCTTCGCCTTGGATATACTTTGCTCTGCCTGGGCTAAATGAGCCAAAACCCGTTGTTCCATTTCTGGTGTTACATAGATCATTTCCTGCACCTGCTGATACTTATTCTTCAAAATCATACACCTCTTTTAATTCATCTTTCAAATAGCCTCTAGCCCGGTGTAGCAGGGAACGAACAGTAGATTCTTGCTTATCGAGTAGCTTGGCTATCTTTTTGGTAGTCATATCCTCCTGATAAAATAGGTGGATTACTTCTCGATACTTAACTGGCAACGAACCGACAGTATCCCACACAAAGGTGAGATCCTCCGATATCTCACAAGAGAGTGATTCAGACAATTCCTCCCAGCGTCGTCGCTGGTTATATTTAATTTTATTTTTGCATAAGTTGATGGCTACCCTCAATAACCAAGCCTTTTCGTGCTCCAGGCATTCAAAAACCGGCGCTTTCCGTAGCATCTGGAGTAAGGTCTCCTGCAAGATATCCTCGGCATCACAAATATTATGAAGATAGGAATGGGATAACCGCAAGAGAGCATCACCATGCTCCTTTAATGTAGTCTCCACTCGCAGTATATTAGCGCCTCTGACTTGTGAATGCATCGCATCAGAATTAAGTCTTGGCTGATTGCTGGCTGCACTACTAAGGTTAATATATTGGCCAAAGAAGAGACGATATAAATAAATGATAGAATTCAAACTTGTTTTAATCCTGAAGAGGTATTTAAAGGACGCTTGTAGGAAGACGGGATTATTCGTCATTATACCCTCACTTTCTCTAAAATCATCACAAACAAGGGACCCGGAATATCTACTGATTCCGGGTTGGCATAATTGCGTAGAATTAGAATTATATGATGCTTTTAATGATAGCTTGTAACTCTTCAACGGAGAGTGCAATATCTGGCATCAAGCAATAGTTGAAGCCATTTGCTTCCCAAGAAGCTATGGAGACAAGTCCTTTATTTCCTTTCAGTGTAATCATTAACTCTCCTATGGCGACAGTTTTTGTGGTCTCATATTCGTTGTAATCACCGCTAATGTCACCGGGGTTTTGCGATACACGATAATACAGTTTATTATCCCCATTCTGATAAACAATCTGTGCCATTTTAATCTCAGTGTCATTTATGATAGAAATAACGTCCTGCTTGTAATTCTTCGGAAGCAATGAAGGAACTGCAAAATCTACGCCCATTGCCTTTCGTGCATCCTCCACAGTATTATATCTCACATAGGGATTTGGAATCTCTGTTCCCTTTTTGTCGGTGTCTTTGCTTACTTTATCACCATTAATACTGATGCTACCTTCTTTTACAACGACGGCATTGTCATTGCCAAGTATAATACGGAACAGTCCCACAGGTACATAAACGGAGCCACTGATGGTAACGGGAGCCGTACCAAGGGAAGTGGGTGCAGTCATACCAAGGGAATGAGTGCTATAGGCAAAAAAACTGTCTGTTCCAATAACGAAATCAGTTTCTCTCTCTCCGTTTTCAGCATGGAATGCCTTCTTTTTTCCATCCCATTTGACAGTAAAGCCAAGGGCTTCAAAAACTGCACGAGCAGGCACCATGGTGACATTATTGATCACTTTCGGCTGCAGTTTTATCACTATTTTATTCCCGGTAATGTGATATTCCTGATGAGTGGCAGTCAGACCGTTCTTCGGTGCATTAGCGGCAAGAGCCGTCATCGGTAATGTAAGCGCAAGTGTACAGGCCATAATGGCTGTAGAAAATTTATTCATAGTTAAGTTCTCCTCTCGTCTTGAACCGCTTATTTGGTTCTACACTCTGTAAACAACTGGCATAGAGGAAATGTTGCGTGAAGGATGAAAATTTATCAGGGCAGCAGCCATTACCACTATGTTCATCAGAATATAGCGCATCCACAATCTGGAGAGGAATTGGACTTAAGTACGAAACTGTTACGCAATTTGCTTCTGAGGACGGACAAAGTCTCTAGATTAGATATATCGTAAGTATCTTATTTAGTTGGAATTGAGATTGACATTATTTTCAAATGAACTTATAATCAACTCGGAAATCGTAATAATTACTAATAAATTTTAGTGTTTTCATGAGTATAGATAAGCTAAAGTATTTGAAATACTTCATATGGAACACAAGATAGTTCAGCTGCAACTCAAGAACAATTTGCATCTTTAGAGGAAATATCTTCTTCTAGTTTATTGTTGTCACAAATGATTATCGTTTAGAAAGAACTTCAAAAGGTTCAGGCCTAGGTTAACAATAAAGAGACCTTATACGAGGTCTTTTTTTATTTAAAGAAGCATGGATATCTCAAAAAAGCAAAGTATCCAAAAGATTTAAAAGCACTAAAGCTATGGTTTTTGGTATTAGTAAATACATTTCAATTTCAAGAATAAAACTTAAGGCTAGCATTCTTCAAATAATAAATATAGTTTTCACATGATTAATTACACTATTTTATTGGGTTATATAAGCGATTTCAAGAGATTATCATGAAGTCAGAGAAAAGGAGGCAATGTAAATGGAAGCGTTAACAGTAGCGAAACCACTTAAACCCCGGGGGAAGTCGGGTAAGTCGGGTAAGTTCTGGAGGACCCTTGTTCAACAAAAGTATTTGTATTTGATGTCCATACCTTTTGTTGCTTGGGTATTCTTATTTAACTATATCCCGATCTGGGGCTGGACTATGGCATTCCAACGCTATCGGCCGGGTAAGTCTTTCATGAAGCAGGAATGGGTCGGGCTTGATAACTTCAGGGAATTGTTCCATGATGAACGGTTTTACATGGCACTCAAAAACACGCTGGCAATGAGCTTTATGGGGTTATTCGCAGGATTTACGGTTCCAATCCTATTTGCCCTCTTGCTTAATGAACTGCAACGTCAAATGTTTAAACGTATTGTGCAAACCGTATCGTACCTGCCCCACTTCGTATCCTGGGTTGTCGTAGCTGGGATCATCACCAAGATGATGTCCATTGATGGCGGAATCAACGGACTACTTATGAATCTGCATATTATTGCTGAACCTATTCAGTTTTTGGCGAAAGCAGACTGGTTTTGGGGAATTGTGACAGCTTCCGATGTCTGGAAGGAGACAGGTTGGAATTCGATCATCTACTTGGCTGCAATGACGGGTATTGATCCGGAACTGTATGAAGCGGCCAGAGTAGATGGGGCGGCCCGGATTCGACAAATGTGGCATATTACGCTTCCGGGAATTCGGACAACAATTATCATTCTGCTGATTATGTCCATCGGAAATTTGATTAATATCGGTTTTGAAAAGCAGTTCCTGTTGAGCAACCCGATTGTTGCTGATAAGGCCGAGACCTTGGACCTTTATGCCTTGAATTATGGTTTACAGCTTGGGCGTTATTCCTTTGGTACGGCCATTAATATATTCAACTCTGTAGTTGCAGTGATCCTACTGTTTACAGCGAACACGATATTTAAAAGAACATCGAAAGAAAGCATTATGTAGGAGGGCAGGGAGATGAACAGACAAAGCAGAGCTATTAACGCTTCTAGGTCCGATCAGATATTTGACATTGTTAACTGTTCCTTTATGACTTTGGCGTTTGTCATTACGCTTTACCCCTTTCTAAACGTACTGGCCATATCATTAAATGATTCTATGGATACCGTCAAGGGAGGGATATACCTTTGGCCGAGAAAGTGGACTTGGGCAAACTACGATGCCATCTTCTCCTTCAAGGGCTTGATTACCGGATTTAAAATCTCATTGCTCAGAACTTTTGTTGGTACGTTACTAGGATTGCTGAGCTCATCCATGCTCGCTTTCGTCCTGAGCCGGTCCGATTTTCAGGCAAGAAAGCTGGTTTCGACTTTTCTGGTCATGACAATGTATGTATCCGGCGGATTGATCCCGGGCTTTATCCTAATACGTCATCTTGGAATGATGAATTCCTTTTGGGTTTATGTACTGCCCGGTATGGTAAGCGCTTGGAATGTATTTATCATCCGATCTTTTATAGACGGACTGCCCAGTGCACTTCAGGAATCTGCCAAGCTGGACGGAGCCAATGATTTTACGATCTACTGGAGAGTAATCCTCCCTCTTTGTAAGCCTGTGTTGGCTACTGTTGCTCTCTTTTTGGCAGTGGGTCAATGGAATTCCTGGTTTGATACGTTTCTTTATAATAGCACGGCTCGCCATTTAACTACCCTACAATACGAATTGATGAAGGTGCTGCAAAGCACGCAGGTCGGTTCCAATGATATACATGATCCGAACATGTCACAACTAATGAATAGAATTTCACCAGAATCTGTAAAAATGGCTATCACCATCGTTGTAACTGTACCCATTCTGATTGTCTACCCCTTCCTGCAAAGGTACTTTGTGAAGGGTATGACCTTAGGTGCAGTGAAGAGCTAGTTTCGGTATCAACAGGGTTACCTGTTATACATATATCAATATCTTTCAGGGGAGGCAGTACAGATGAAGGGGAAAACAGGAAAAATGATATTAACGCTAATACTGGTCCTATCTTTGACAATTACAATGATCGGTTGCAGCGGCAATAACAATGAAGAAGCCAATAATTCAAGCGTCAATACCAGCAAAGGAGCAGACAAAGGAAGCAATGACAAGCAAGGTTCAGAGAAGCTTGAACCGATCACCTTCTCTTTTTTTGCAGAAGACCCAAATCCGAACTGGGTAGACATGCGGGATGATATCGGGAAAGTCATCACAGAAAAAACAGGTGTTTCCCTGGATGCAGAATTTGCTGTAGGTGATCCTTCCCAAAAAGTATCGCTTATCGCAGTCAGTGGCGAGTATCCTGATTTGATCAGTGCAAAAAACGATATTAACAAGATGGTTGATGCAGATGCACTCCTTGACCTGACCGATCTGATAGAGAAGCATGCCCCTAACATCAAAAAGCTATATGGGAAATATATGAAGCGCCTGCGTTACAGCGAAACAGACATTAGTATCTATGCACTTCCAACTTATGCAGGCGTGGATGGTATCGGGTTTAGCGCAACCGGCGGTTTCGAGCTTCAGCATCGTGTCGTGAAAGAGCTTGGATACCCGAAGATCAAAACAGTTAAGGATTTCGAGAACGCTATCAAAACCTATCTCGACAATCATCCGACCAATGAAAAAGGCGAGAAAAACATCGGTCTATCCCTGCTCGCGGAAGACTGGAGAATTTTGATCTCTGTTACAAATCCTGCATTCTTTACTACCGGTGCCCCGGACGACGGAGAATATTATATCAACCCTGAGACCTATGAGGCAATGTATCACTTCAGACGTCCTGAAGAGAAAGAATACTTCAGATGGTTGAATCATATGAACGATATCGGTCTGCTGGATCGAGAATCCTTCATACAAAAATTTGACCAATATAAAGCGAAAATCGCATCAGGCAGCGTATTAGGCTTGATCGACCAAGACTGGGAGTATGGTGACGGTGAGAGAAGCTTGAAGGCAGAGGGGAAATTTGATCATGCCTACGGTCATTATCCGGTTACCCTGAATGAACAATTCAAAGATCATTCTTTCCAGTCAACTGGCTTCATGGCAGGTTACGGTATTTCGATCTCTAAAACTTGCAAAGATCCGGTTCGTGCCATTAAATTCCTTGATTATCTCGCCTCCGAGGAAGGCCAAGTTCTTACCTACTGGGGGGTTGAGGGTATGCATTACGTTGTAGAAAACGGCGTGCGAAAAATTCCTCAAGAAATCAATGATCAAAAAATTAACGATTCCATTAATTTCTCCAAAAAAACAGGTATAGGTTTTTATAATAACATAGGTCCGCACTATGGCGACGGCGTAAAGGATTCCACAGGCAACTATATTACTACTAACTTCCCGGAACAAATTGAAGCTTCCTATAATGATGTGGAGAAGGAGGTGTTAACAGGCTACGGCATCAAAAATTGGAAGGAGTTATTCCCAGGTGAATCTGAATTCCCGGTTAAGCCTTGGGGTGTAGCATGGAACATTTCTGCTCCAGCTGACTCCAAAGTCAGTGTGCTGGCTGAGAAAATGAAGGATATTACCTGGAAACGTATACCTGAAGCGATTCTTGCGAAACCTGAAAAATTCGACGCCATCTGGGATATTTATATGAAAGATATCGAGAAGGCAGGCGTGAAAGAGATGGAGAAGGAATATACGAAGCTGGTTCAAGCACGCGTGAAGCTTTGGAATGAATAATTAAACATTATAATTAGCCTGTATAAAATACAGGCTCTTAAATTTAGACAGACAGAAATGATTCTCGAAAAACGTTAGCTGTAAATGTTACTAATAATGCTTTTAATAGGAGTAATGTATGCCATAATGAACCTCTTAAATAACATGAGGATACGGAACAAATTGATATTATCCTTCATCATTGCTGTATTTGTTCCGGTCATAATAGTTGGTTTTTTTTTAACGTTAGAACTGCGGAAAATGGCATTGAATAACGCCTTAGATCAGAGTATAAAGAATGTGGAACGGTTGAAGAAACGGACGGAGGATTTATTGTATTCTCCTTCCGATGTATCTTATCGTCTGTTATTTGACCGTCAGCTGAGTAGGGTTGTTACCGCTCAATATACATCCGTATATGATGTAGTCAAAACGTATAATGACTATAAAAAATTTAAAGAATACGTGGATTTATACAAAGAAATTGAATATTTTCGTTTCTTTATCAAGAATCCTACGATGCTAAACAACTGGATTTTCAACCAGCCAACACCGGAAGTCATGCAGATGCCATGGTATGTAGATGCGATGAACGCCAGGGGACTAATTACGTGGAGTTTCATTGAGGATGTTAACACGCACAAGAAACAGTTGTGTCTGATCCGACGAATAGATTTTTTGGAAACTCATAAAACCGGAGTGTTGGTAATCGCTATCAGCACAAATGAGTTGGAATCCATCGTAAGCCAGGAGCCTTTCGAGACCATGATTGTGGACAGCTATAACAATATCGTGGCTGCAAATCATGAAAACCTAAATGGAAGGTCCTTGGAGGACATTCATTTGGATACTGAGTTAATGGATCACGGCAAAGGAACCTACGATGCTCTTGTGGATGGTAAGAAATCAAAGATTGTTATTGAAGAGCTGATGCCAAGATCAAGTCTAAATGGAGTGCGTATTATTTCCATTTATTCCGTTGAATCCATTGTTAAAGATGCCAATCGGATCAACATGTTGGCTCTGTCCGTGATCATCGCCAGCTTGTTTGTGGCAGTTTTGCTGGTTTACTTTTTCTCTATGTTGATATCATCACGTCTATTGCGCCTAAGCAAGCATATCAACAAGGTAGCTTTGGGAAATTTAACGATTACAATGCAGATTGAAGGTAAGGACGAGATTGCCCAACTTTCCCGTCAATTCAATTCGATGGTAGGCAGTATCCGCGCGTTGATGTCGGAGATTCAAGAATCTAACCAGCAAAAAAGCTTGCTGCAGCAAAAGCAAGCTGAAATTAAGCTGAAAATGCTGGCAAGCCAAATCAATCCGCACTTTCTGTTTAATGCCCTTGAATCGATCCGGATGAGAGCGCATTTGAAGGGAGAAGCTGAAATATCCAATACCGTACAGATGCTTGGGAAAATGATGCGCAAGAATCTGGAGGTCGGCAGCAGGAGCATCCCGCTGAAAAGTGAGATTGAAATGATTTATTGTTATTTGGAAATCCAAAAATTTAGGTTTGGAGACAGATTAACCTACAAGATGGATGTAGAACCTGCTGCCCTAAACGTGCCGGTTCCACCGCTGATCATACAACCCTTGGTCGAAAATGCAGTCATCCACGGATTGGAGAACAAGATGGAAGTGGGTTGTATTTTCATAAGTGTGACACGCCTTCAAGATGAACTTCAGATCGAGGTTGTTGACAACGGAATAGGCATATATCAAGAAAAGCTCGAAGCATTGCAAAGCTCCCTGGAAGACGTAGAGGATGAAAAAAATAGGATTGGTTTACGAAATGTACATCAGCGTCTTGTGTTGACTTACGGCAATACATATGGGCTTCACATCGACAGCAAAAGCAATCAAGAAACGAAGGTGAGTTTTCGAATTCCGCTTGGAGGTGATAAGCATGTATAAGGTTCTGATCGTAGATGACGAGCAGTACATCCGGGAAGGATTGAAAACACTAATTCCCTGGGAAAACGATGGTTTCCAAGTCTGTGATACGGCTTCCAACGGAATAGACGCCATAGAGAAACACAACACAATGCTGCCGCATCTCATGATCATTGACATCCGTATGCCAGGTATGAATGGATTGGAACTGATCGAGAGGATCCGAAAGCAGGATCCCAATGTTCATTTTCTTATATTAAGTGGATATGCGGATTTTGATAATGCTAAAAGAGCCATGACCTATACAGTGGACAGTTACATTTTGAAACCTGTGGATCAGGATGAATTATTGGATTACCTGCATCGTTTAAGGAGCATCCTTGATAGGGAGCAAGAAGATAATCGGGAGAAGATGAAAATAGGTTTGATTCAAGCTTTGCACTCGGGCACAGTCACCCCGGAACTGGCGGAGCATGCCATCCGGTATGACCTGATGTTGAAAACCTGTCAGGTGTTGGTGATTGAGCTGTCCAGCGAGAAAAAAACAGCCGAAAAAGAGCTATACCGAATGGAAGCGTTGCTCAAGAAACACTTTGAGGCTTCTGGACGTGGAGAAGTGGTTCCCATGGGTTCCTACACGGGGGTTCTTCTAAATGAGGATATAATCCAGGAAGAGGATCGAAAATCCTTATATTCGGAGCTTATTCAATTACTTGGTTCAGAGCTTGATTTCTGTGCCGCCATTGGAAGTCCAGTACATTCATTGACTGATGTAGTACATTCTTATCAAAAGTGCATAGATCTTTTGGCCTTCCGCTTTTTTATGCCAGGTGAAGACTTGCTGCATATCGCTCCCGACTTTCCAGCATTGGAGCAGGAGATACCGCTTGATTTGGAAGAGTTTTCTCAAACATTATTGATCGCTCTAGATGTCGGAGATATGGAAGCCGCACAGAAATGTATTATTTCAATGGGAGATGGGATGGTTCAGGCCAGATACAGGGAGCAAGATATGAAGCTCGGATATGCGCAGATCATTTCAACGGTCATAAACAAGTTGTTACTCTCTCTACCAACGAAGCACGATGTCATACAGGATGCTCGTGGTAGAATCGTTCAATTGTATCAGCAACAAAGTAGATTTGATCTGAACAGGTTTGCGATACGGTTGTTATCTGATTTAAATAGACAGATTAAATCAAGTAATGGAGATACTTCATTGAAGCAGTTGATCGAGTTTATTCAACGGAATTACCACAAGAATCTCAAACTGGAGAGCCTAGCGGATTCCTTTAATTACAACAACGCATATTTAGGTAAAATTTTCAGGAATTATACGGGAGAGCCCTTTAGGACTTATTTAGATAAAGTACGTATGGATCGCGCCAAATCCTTGTTGGAGCAGGGATATAAAGTATATAAAGTAGCAGAGTTGGTTGGTTTTCCTAATGTTGATTACTTTCATTTTAAGTTTAGAAAATATGTCGGTTGTTCCCCCTCCGATTACAGGAAGGCCCATTCTTTACAGTAGAAGCGCATAAGGTAAAAAGGAGTGAAGGCTCGGTCTTTTGACCGGGTCGATTGTTTTTTGTACTGCGCCTAGCGTGGAATTCAGCAGTATCATTCAAGTCCTAAACGGGTCA
>NZ_CDRJTB010000080.1:0-28933 GCF_976954365.1 Paenibacillus sp. Marseille-Q9583 | reverse complement strand
TTAGCGTAATAACTGTTAGCCCAACCTTTTTACAAAAGTAACTCTATGATAATCTGTTTTAAAGAAATCCTTTTCAAAATCAACTTGCTCATAACCTATATTGCGGTAGAAAATTAACGTATTTTCATTACCAACATGCCCCAAAGTGTGTAGAATCACCTTGTTCCCACCAAGTAAATGAACTTGATTACATATGGTATCAAGAATTTCTTTTCCGATTCCCTTACGTTGACTTTCCTTATGAACTGCTACCCCAACTATTTCATAAAGTCCTCTTTCAGCATCGAAAATATATCCAGCATGACCGAGAACGATATCGGTATGTGCCACGTAATAACCGCAAATCTTATAATCCTGTTTCTCCAGGAAATCAGACCACCTCAATGGGTATTTCTCAATGATGAATTTTGGAAATTGAAGAGGGTGACTTGCCATAATATTTTCAACTTGACTTCGATCATTATCTTCCAATAAACGTATATTCAATCCTTCCCCCCCCTGAATTACTGGAAGCTATTGATAAGTACAACTCCCAGTCGTAATTCTTAAGTTTAACAGTATTCTTCACTCGTGTGCGGCATGAAAATATTAGACAATTTCCCCGCTTGATAGTAAGGGTAATCCATCATCTTTTGGACCTTTTTCACCACATCCTTATTCGTTAGTGATTCAACAAGGTACAACCCTAAATCAATTGAAGCTGAAACTCCTCCGCCGGTTAAAATATTTCCATCACGTACAATCCGAGCCTTAACAACCTCTGTGCAATAAGGAATCAATAATTCGTAAGCAGTTGGATTCGTTGTCGCCATTTTATCAGTTAAGAACCCTGCGGCACCTAAAATCAAAGCTCCCGTACAAACAGACACTTTGTATTGCACATCTCGAGCAGTTTGTATCCAAGATATAAACTCTGTATCGTATCTCAAATCTCTGGTAGGCATGCCGCCGGGAATAAATATCAAATCATACTTAGACAGATCTGGGCTAATATGCTCTATCTGTATTGTCATACCACGGTCGTCTGTAATCTTCTCGCATTTTGCACAGAGATCCCATGACACATTTTCCTTAGCATTTAGAATTTTTAGCCAAGACACCGCTTCATAAAAGCCGACAAAATCCAATGTTGTCATCTTGTCAAAGAGAATATAAGCTACTTTCACTCCATAACACCGTCCCTTTCATGGATAGAAACACAAAAAAAGCATTTGATCTTAGATCAAATACTTTGCCCAGGCGAACGGCGTATGAAATATGTGCTTCCTCGTGGTACTCCACGTTTCGCCAGTCGCACATACCAAATATTTACTTTATTATAGTATGAAATATCTATTTCATCAACTTAATTTTTACGTTATCCTGCCCGTTAGCCATCCATGCATCCTCTGCAATGCACCACAGAGCATGAAAGTTGCCCCGTTCTTTCATGGTAGTTGAACAAAGGGATACCTCTCGGTAGCCCTCTCATTATTGAACTATAGTGTCCCGTTAACGCAACGACTTACTCTGTTAAATTTCGTGTTCCTCAACATAAAGCGGCATCAGAGAAGGCGGATCGTACCTTATCGCGGCCTTTAAACGACAAAATGGTGCCGATAGCCATAGCCCCATAGCCGCAACGAAATAATGAGCCTAATCCGACAGTGCCCGCATGATGTTGGATTTCGCCTCTGCCGCAATCGCTTCATTTCCGTCATCGACCGCTTGCATTAAGATCAGTATGGGGATGTATACCGCGATCAGCCGCGCCAGCAGCTTCGTTTCCTCGTCCGCTCCTCCGTACGTTTCGAAAAACACGCCGCGAGCGTAAGGTGGTAAAAAGCTATAAGCAACGCTCAAATCGCAAGCCGGATGACCTACGCTCAGATCGCCCCAATCAATGATGCCGGAAACGATCCCGTTCTCATTCACAAGCATATTTTTGAAATGAAGATCGCCATGTAGCAGTGCATTCACCGCCTCGACACGGTCCTTTTGCAGCCTGCTAATATACGCTTCGATCACACCGGACTCCTCCGGCGACAAGTGTTCAACCACCTTCGATAGAAAGCCCTCCAATTTCACTTTGCGCGATGCTATGTCCGTCAAGTTTCGATGATCTTGCTGAACTCCGCACTTCAGCGCCGCCTGCACCGGAAACTCATGCAATCTACGCAAAAATTTCGCCAGCGTCTCTGCCGATAAAGCCCGGCGTTCTTCCGTCAAACCGATTGGGAAATCTCCTAGCACGTGTGCATAGCCAAGAAATGGTGCCGGGTATTCGTCACTTGCTTCGCCATAAAACAACGGTTTCGGATAGGGGATGGTTATATATGCCTCCAGCTTTGGCAGCAGCTTCCCTTCCATACGAATCGAGCCAACTGCAATCGTTCTTCTTGGAAACCGGAACACGTACTCGTCACCGATGAGAAAAACCGTATTGTCCCAGCCCCAGCCCAATCGCTTCACTTGCTTCGATGACAGCTGAGGGAATTGTCTGCCGATCAGCGTCCGCGCCTGCTCTTCGTTAACCTCCCACTCCGCATCCCATACATTCGTTCCTCCCATGAATTGTCTGCCTCCTCGTTCCTTACGTTATGTAGATGTTTACATTCCCTAAAAGTTACGCATAACTGCCCGTTTGCTTAACAAGAATAAGCAGAAAGCCGAAGCTTGGTGTTCGTGTCGGTCACAGTAAACAGGCACGATTTGACCAACATATTTTTCTTATTCGATGCGGTATTCTCATATTTCTTGCTGTCTAAGTAACGAAACCACGCCAAGTAATTCTGCAAATACTTTGTTGCAACACCATTGAAGCGATTCATCCATTTCTTCAAGCGGCTGTGGTAGCTGTTTACGTTTTGGCTATGGTACACGCCTTTCACACGTTGTTTTCCGTCGGACTTGAATCGGTAATGAGTCATGCCTTTTGAATTCGCATAGGAGCTAAATGCCCTCCATGAATCAGTGCATAACACGTTTGAGTCAGATAGATGACCACCAATCGCTTCGTCTAATTTTGTAATCCGAATACGTCCACGCCCAAGTACGCCAGAGTAAGTCATTTTCTGACGGTCACGGGCAACCAGCAGCACACTTGATCGTGGCTTATACCACGATATTTCGCTTTGCCGCCACGTTTACGTGGCTTGCGTTCGGCAATATTCCGCTTGCTCTTTTCCGAGTAAAGAAAGTAGGTCTCGTCCATTTCAACAATATCTTGAAATGCTTCGGTTGGAATCTGCTTCAGAGCGGAAAGAATCTTATGCCGCCAGTAAAACAAGGTGACATGCGTGACTTCATCGTTTAACTGCTCTGCACATTTTCTCAGAGAAAAGCCCTCAATCATGCATTCGATAAAACGAACCCACATATGAGGTCGCCTCATTCGTTTCAGAGGGGTGTTCGTAAGGTCATTGAATGTTTGGCGACAGGACTTACAACGGTAACGTTGACGTTTAACCTCTCCAGTGCGTGTTCTTACAACGTATTTTCCAAATCGAACAACAGAATGGTTTTTGCAATGCGGGCAAACAAGTCCATCTTTATGCTTCTGCTCTTGAATTTCATCAATCGCTCGAACTGGAAGTGCCACTCCCTTGGTTCGGGACTGCAAAAAGTAGATAAGTTCTCGCTTTCCATTATCGTCCAACGTATCAGCCAGCTTTTTCAGTTCCTTTAAATCCATGGGCAAATCATCTCCGAACAGTTATATCGCCCTTATTATAGAACATTTGTTCGTAATTATCAAATATCAACAATAAAGTTTAACATAGCCTATTATTAAAAAGCCGATAAACCTTAACAGAAAGGCTTACCGGCTTTAAAACTTTATTCTAATGCATAAACATGAACACGCTTGAATATCAATGATTTTTCTCGTTTATAACGAATTTTTCTCATTTAAAATGAAACATCACACTAAGTTATTCAAATTATTCTATGTCAAATACTTACCCGCAACGACTATACCCACAATTTCCGCAAGTCTTACAACCCTCAATATTAATCAGCGAAGCACCGCCGCAAGAAGGACAAAGGTCACGCGAAGCAGAAGTGTGGTTATGCGCGCCATGTCCGTCCTGACCATCTTCAATAGAAGCTGCCGCAGGAACGCTCGCCTTCAACTCCGCGTTCAACGCTTCATTGAAATCCTCCAGCTCCAAAGTCGCTGCGATAGGTGCAGGCACATGATCATCCTGAGCGTTGTTCAGCACGTGAGTTTCTAGTGCTTTAGCTACAGCATCAGCAATGGATTCAACTCGATTCGCACCGAAGCCGATAGCGCCTGACCCACCGATCCCTTTCAGATGTTTGATCAACAGCTCTACCTTCTCACCATGATCTCCATAACGGAGGAACAAGGAGCAGACACGTCCAAGTGCTTCTGCCATCGCAAAGACGTCAGAGCCTGCTTTACCCACATTCAGGAAGATTTCTGCCGGCGTACCATCTAGATCATTGATCGTAATATATGCCATGCCGAAAGGTGTGTTGATTTTATAGGTTGCGCCGCGCAGAACCTGCGGACGTTTTTTGTATTGTTTATCCAGCTCTTTTGTAGTTACTTGAGACGCTGGACTTGCTGCTACAACACTTGTGCTTGCTTCTACAGTAGTTGTAGCTTCCTCTGCCGCAACCAGAGCGGCTTCTTTTTTGTCTTCCTTCTTCGAGGTTTGCAGAACTTGCACATCACGGCTACCATCACGGTAGATCGTAACCCCTTTACAGCCCAGATCGAAGGCCATTTCATATAGCTCAGCCGTCTCTTCTACTGTGAAGTCAGACGGGCAGTTTGCAGTTTTGGAAATCGAGCTATCTACCCAGCGTTGAATCGCTGCTTGCGCACGAATATGATCTTTAGCTGACAAATCCATCGAAGTCACGAAATAATCTGGCAGCTCTTCACCTGGATGAGCTTCAAGCCATTCTTGGGCGATTGGAACGAACTGCTCATCGTAGCCAAGGCGACTTTGACGGAAATATTTGAAGGCGAAATAAGGCTCAATACCTGTCGAGGTGCCTACCATTGTACCTGTGCTACCTGTAGGTGCTTGTGTTATCACTGTAACGTTACGCATGCCATGTTTACGAATCGCTTCACCAACCTCTGGATACGTTTCGAGCATATTTTTCATAAAGCCGCTCATTAAGTATTTCTCAGTATCAAAAGCTAGGAAGGATCCCTTCTCACCAGCAATCTCTGCAGAAGCAAGGTATGCTTCACGAGCCATAAAGCCGTAAAGCTTGTCCAGAAACGCCAAAGATTCCGGGCTACCGTAACGGATGTTCAATTTGATCATCAGCTCAGCAAGACCCATCGTTCCGAGACCCACACGGCGTTCGTTTTTCTGATTCGCTTCATTTTCCGGGAAATGATAAGGGGTCTTATCAATGACATTGTCCAAGAAACGTACGGAATAACGCGTCGTAGTCGCGAGATCTTCCCAGTCTACATCGTGATTCTTCTCATCGTAGAATTTGGACAGGTTCACAGCGGACAAATTGCAGACTCCCCAGCCTGGCAGTCCTTGCTCCCCACATGGGTTCGTACAAATGATTGGATTAAAATACCAGCTGTTGGACATCTGATTGTAGTATTCCATGAACACAACGCCTGGCTCAGCGGATTTCCAAGCGGATTCAATAATGGTGCGCCACACATCACGCGCTTTAACGGTGCGATAATGAATAACGTTTTTGCCCGCAGCCTTCCACTTGTCTAGATCGCCATCCCACACATCGTTGTACTCTGGATCTGTAGTATCTGGAAATACGAGATCCCAATCCAGATTTTCTTTTACAGCCTTCATAAAGCTATTGCTCACACATACCGAAAGGTTCGCATTCGTAACTTGACCCATCGTTTGCTTTACGGTAATGAAGTCCTCCACATCTGGATGCCAGTCATTAATCATGAGCATAAGTGCACCACGGCGGCTACCGCCTTGTTCAATTAATCCAGTGGTATAGCTAAACAGACCGCCCCAAGATACAGAACCACTAGAAGAACCATTAACACCTCTCACAATTGCCCGGCGTGGACGTAGAGAGGATAGGTTAATCCCTACACCGCCACCACGAGCCATAATTTCTGTCATTTCAGCCAACGTTTGCATAATGCCGCCACGGCTATCTTTTGGAGAAGGAATTACATAACAGTTGAACAGGGTTAGTTCTTCACTAGCGCCTGCACCAGCAGCAATTCGTCCACCCGGTACGAGCTTCCAATCATCCAGAATCGAACGGAATTTACCCGCCCATTCTTCTTGAAGCTCAGGCGTCTTCTCCACAGAAGCCATAGCTGTAGACAGACGATCCCACATTTCCTCTGGTGTTTTTTCTATATTAAGCGTCAGCTTTTCAACATCTGATTTCACGAGTTCGCCGCTGCGCGTCTTCACGGTTACGATTCTGCCGTTACGTTCTACGATCTCTCCGACTTCCTTCGTGGGAAACTTCGGATCATCCTTTGTTAGAACGAGTACAACATCGCCCACTTTAGCATTATTGCTGTCGGCATCCTTCCAAGCATAACGATCCAAAAATATTTTTTCACTTAGCCCTTCAAGGCGTTGCTTACGTTCCACTTTACCCAATAGAAAAACCTCCCGCAATGTAGTAAATATTAGTTCCAGTTCAGGTGTGGGCGTACATTTTGTGACCCACAACAAAAACTTCCTTACACTTATCTTCCGTCTTACGGGTGTATGTAGGAAGTTCATCTTGTCAATAACAAATAGCAGCTACGCACTTTAAAAAATCACATTTTCATGCTTTTGTCACAATATATTGTGTGCGTCAGCTTTTAAACTATACCACATATTGTATCGAAGGTCTTTTTCGAAAATAGAGTCAAGCAGCCGAAATATCGCAAACCTTGCCGCGTTTTCTCGCTTTTACTCTCTTTTTTAAAGGCTATCAAGAAAAATAGAAGGTTATGAATTCTCTTGTTTAAGAGCATACTACTCCTACGAATGATGATATAAATTAACACCTGAGGAGGCTGTACCATGACGCAATTATTCCGTAATTCTCTACCTCACAAAGGTGGAAAGTCAGCGCCTATACTGCCTGTTCCTCTTTCTTTTGACCGGAATTGGCTACAGGATCTAGAACTTAAACTAGATAAAGGTGGTCCGTGGGGAGACTACCGTCTGTCCAAACTTGCTGTGCAAGGTGAACAAACGGGTCTAGTAACCAGCTTCGATGAGCTGCAATGCATGAAGCATTTATCCGGATTATCCCCGCTTCCTCATCAGCTCGATACCGCACATAAGGTTTTGTTTGAGATGTCGGGCCGCGCGATTCTTGCAGACGAGGTTGGACTAGGAAAGACGATTGAAGCAGGACTTGTACTCAAGGAATATCTTGTTCGCGGTCTAGTCTCTAAAGTGCTTATTCTGGTCCCCGCTTCCCTCGTTTTGCAGTGGGTCCGCGAGCTGAATGCCAAGTTTGGCATCTCTGCTGTTGCACAGAAAAAAGCATATTCCTGGGGGAATGCGATTGTCGTCGCATCTATGGATACCGCGAAGCGCGATCCTCATAAAGAAATGCTGCTGGAAAATGAATATGACATGTTGATTATTGATGAGGCCCATAAGCTGAAGAATAAAAAATCAACCAATTATCTATTTGTACAGCAATTACGCAAAAAATATTGCCTGCTCCTAACCGCTACTCCCGTTCAGAATGATCTGGGCGAGCTATTTAATTTGATCACTTTACTGAAACCGGGGCAACTAGGAAATCAGGGTGATTTTGCTTCGAATTTCGTCGTTGATAAACGCCAGCCTAAGAATGAAGGTCAGCTAAGAGACGAGCTATCGAAGGTGATGATCCGCAATCGGCGTGGCGAAGGTCCAGTTAATTTTACGAAACGAAAAGTCCGTAATATTCCGCTAGTTCTTTCACAGGAAGAGAGAGTATTATATGACGCTGTCACTTCTTTTGTTAAAGATCAGTATCAGGAGTCAGGCGGTAATCTTAGCAGCATGCTTTCCTTGGTAACGCTTCAGCGTGAGGTGTGCAGCAGTAGGGATGCCGTCTTCATCACTTTAGTGAATCTGATCAAGAAGCTGCCTGCTGATTCGCCGAAACGCGATCGGATGATGGAGCTATTGCAGACACTTCGTACGGTTAAGACCAATACCAAAGCCGAAACAACACTATCTCTCATTCAAGAAATGAATGAAAAGGTCATCGTTTTTACGGAGTATCGCGCGACTCAAGAAT
Source organism: Paenibacillus sp. Marseille-Q9583 (assembly GCF_976954365.1). Lineage (NCBI taxonomy): Bacteria > Bacillati > Bacillota > Bacilli > Caryophanales > Paenibacillaceae > Paenibacillus > Paenibacillus sp. Marseille-Q9583. The sequence continues at coordinate 20,713 of NZ_CDRJTB010000080.1, read as the reverse complement.
ATTTGCTTCAATATTTCCGCGAACATGGGCTAATGTGTGTTTCTTATTCCGGCGGGATGAATCGTGGTAAAAAGGACTGGATGATGGACCTCTTCCGCGGTCGTGCTCAAGTCATGATCGCTACTGAGGCGGGTGGTGAGGGCATAAACCTGCAGTTCTGTCACCATATGATCAACTTCGATTTGCCTTGGAATCCCATGAGAGTAGAACAGCGGATTGGGCGGGTGCACCGGTTAGGTCAGGAAAATGACGTGGTTATCTATAATTTGTCCACGCAGGGCACGATTGAAGAACATATTCTGCATCTGCTACACGAGAAGATCAATATGTTCGAAATGGTCATTGGCGGGCTGGATGTGATCCTGGAGCGTTTTGAGAAGAAAGAATCGCTTGAGAAAAGTTTATACAAAATCATGCTCGAATCCCGCTCCGATGAAGAGCTGCGACATGAGCTAGATCATATCGGTGAATCCCTAAGTGAGTTGACTCAGGGTATTAAAAAGGAAAGTGAGACTGCGACATGACCCTCAACTCACAGGAAGTACGTAAACATGTAATGGACTATCTGGAGGCGACAGAATGCTCCATTATTGAAGTATCGCCCATTCACGTAACTGTAAAGCTATCGCCAAGAGCTGACAGAATGCTTACAGATCGACCTTATTATTGGGGATTCGTGGAGCGTACTGGTGTTGATCCGGAGACACTCTCTTTCACCTTTGTTTTCGATCCGGAAAAATACGACAGCCAGGCAGCTATAGAAGTTCCGCCAACGGTAAATCGCAGCACCCGGGCATTGAACCCGCCAATTACCGGAAACCCAGCGATGGGCACCACAACAGATGCTGAGGCTAGCGCAGATCTATTGAATCCAACAACACCTGAATCTAATGTGGTTCATGTCCCCTCCTCAAATCCAGAAGATAGCATCCTAGCCCGCTACTTCGGTATTGTACCTGCATTGCCCCGAATTGGGCCCGGTATGATAAGACGTGAAGATATCATCTATGGTAGCAAGCGCCTGCAGCAAATTTGGAGTGCGGCCCAAGATGAAGGGAAATGCCTTTACTTATTCGAAGATCCCGGTAGCAGGCAGCGGAATACACTCTTCTCTGCAGCCTATGAACCATGGCTCAGCGTCTGCTATAAAGTGGAGATGAGCTGCGATTTGAAACGAGAAGAACTGCATTATCTTGGAATATCGCTGACAAAAGGGACCATCATTGATGACTTTAACACTAAGATCGCCTCGCGGGAGATGATTCCCCGTTTACCAGAAAACGTCCATATTCAGCCTTATGAATTAACAGTGACAGCCGCTACAGATTTATTAGAGGCTCATCTTACCTCTCATCTAGCCGAACTCGATTACACTTGGGCAGAACAGGCACGTGAGCGTCTTAGAATCGAGCTGGCTATCATTGATATTTATTACGGAGAGCTGCTGAAAGAGCCGGATGAAGAAAAACGTTTAGGCACTCAAGAGCAGTATAACCGTCGTCGACAGGAGACCATCTGGCAATATGAGCCGCAAATTGCAGTTTCTGCGATAACCTACGGACTGTTTCATCTGCGAAGCCTATAGAATGCGACCCTACTCGCTAAAAGCAGGCAAAAAAACAAGAGAACTTTTGCCTTGAGGCGCGACAGCAAGCAACAGCCTTTTTATAGCCTGTCCACTACAATAGAGTGAAGCTTAACTTTCCTGACATTTCTTAACAAAGAAAGGTGATCGACGCCATGAAAATAAGTTTGCGGCGGAGGCTGAAACTTGCGGGTCAAGGATGCCTCCTCCTGCTTCTAAGCTTTGGACTGTTTGTATCCAGTTCTGGTTCCCCTTCAGCGCTGGCGCTGGCTAGAGTAAGTGTGATCCAGTCTGTTACGCAGGATGCACTTCCTGTATTGAAGATGAGTACCTTACCTTCTCCCAGTACGGTCCAAGAATTCGCTAAGGCTACACTGAACAAGCTCGCTGCTGATGCTCCATTTACAGCCTGGAAGGATGCAAGGATAGAATATTACCCCCTTGGCCCAGGCACTCATGGCTGGCTTGTAAATGTAATGAAGGGCAAAGAACGGATCGGATACATGATCATTTCCGCCACAGATACAGGCGGATATATGTTAAGTGAATATGGAGCCGGCACTTATGGACTCCCATACAGTTTAAATGATCTGCGCCAGTTTTTGGTGCAGAAAGGTCTCATTACATCATCTTTTTCAGGAACAATAAACCTTACTGCTTTATATGCACCACTTCTACCGGTCTGGAAAATAACCATTGACGAAAAGACGGTTTACATCAATGCTTCCGTACCGCAAATTTTACCTTGGACACTGAGCAAAGCGGAAGAAGTCCTTAAAGAACAGCCTCCAGCATCAGATGTAATTACTAATCTTAATCCTGACGTATCACCGCTATCGGCCTTCAATAGTGGAGGGTCCGATGATCCTTACGAAGATATCCTATGGCTGAATGCTCCTAAACTAACTACAGTGAGCGGCGACAATATCGCACTTCTGATTAGACCTAAGGAAAGCATTGCTTATCAAGCTGCTGGGCGAAACGACCTTGTCGGGGCACCATTTATGATTACAGGCTACCAGAGCTGGCAGTCTTCTCAAGGTCAAGCTGAGAACAATAAAACTACCGTATACGCGGCCTCAGGCCCTGAAGGAAAACGATACTTACCACTCACTGCACTACAAAATAATGGAACACTGCATAAGCTGCCAGACAAAACGATCAAAGCACTCGGATATAACCGGTAACACAAGCATAAACGCCTTCGGCGTCCTTATGAGGACGGTAAGTGTTTATGCGAGAAATAGAAGGATAATTTATAACGTAAGCATATAAATTCTTATATTTAAACAAATGCAAATAACCTTCCACTGCCACCCATGAATAATGGCACTGGAAGGTTATTTGCTTTTTAACCTTTAGTCTTTTTTATCATGACTCCACTTGCTTCGCCAGATAGACCATCCAAGCGGGAGCATGCCAAACCATTTCTGTGACCACGGCTGCTTCGTAGCCGCTCTACGAGCATGAATGGCACGCGGATCCTCGATATATACGACTACCTTCTCCGTTATATACTTTACAAGCTCATCGCCACCGGAAGCCATTTTAACACCTCCTAAAATGTAAGTGAATTCAGATTATCAGCATCCGTTCCATGGTCTTAGTGTGCACCACTCCACTTGGATCTAAACTACAGACTTCTGATTTGTCGAATAGGTTTACCTATTAAAGCACAATCTAACAAAGAATCCAGAAGACGTTATTCACTTGCAAGGAGGCGTTTCACTTGAACAACTGGAGAAAACAACCCTTTCCCAGAACAGCAGCTGCTCTATGTGGCTTTCGAATCACTCTAACTGTCCTAGGACTACTAATGTTGTTTATGGGCAGCTCCTTAGCCTCTGCGACACCAGAGAAACCCGTGATGAAGGATGACCGTCAGCATTTATTAGGTCACGGACACCGTATGATCCTAATTGATGCGGGACACGGAGGCATCGACGGTGGAACTTCCTACGGTAATATTCTTGAAAAAGATATCACGCTAGATATCTCACGTCGATTATTTCTACTTCTGGGTAGCGATGGCTTTGACGTTGCTTTAAATCGCAATGGAGATTATGCCCCAAGTGATGAGAACCGCTGGCTGCGTAGTAAATCTCGACATCTGCGGGATCTTGCACAGCGTAAAGAGCTTGCTGAGACATTACCTGCTACTGTAGTGGTAAGCATCCATATTAACTGGGCGCCTTCCCCTTCCAAACATGGTCCACTTGTATTGTACCGTCAAGAGGGCCGTAGCTTCATGCTTGCTAAGTCGATTCAGCATCAGCTAAACAATCTTTACGATGTCGAGGCTCATCCAAGACCAGGAAAACCCTTTTATTTACTCAACAAAATAACCGCCACAACGGTTATCGTTGAGGCGGGTTTTGTAAGCAGTCCGACTGACCGCGCAAAGTTATGCACCCCTAAAGGGCAGCAACAAATCGCTGAAGCCATCGCTGATGGTATTGTAGCTTATCTTATGGAAGTTTAAGTTGGGAGCTCCATTTCATCTCGTTTTTAACCAGATCAGAAATCCCTATAAACTCAACATTGTCTTTTATCTGTTCAATACCGCTGCGGATTCCTGCGGCGGTCTCTTTCCCAAATACACCAACATGACCAATCGTTACACAAAATCGTTGATCCTTCGCCAAGTCTTTGACGAGACCCATTTGTTTCAGAACATGACTTGCTGTATGTGTGTCATCTAAAAAGATATGGTTCTCTACGCGTGGCAACCCCATGCGATAAGCCATATTGCCAGCAACGGAACGGTAGTTGGTCTTGCTGTCTACAAAAAATAATCCTCGTTCTTTGCATACAGATAAGATCACCGCCATAATCCGCTCATCCCCGGTAATTTTCGAGCCCATATGGTTATTTATCCCGATCGCATAAGGAACATTATCTAGTGCTGCCTCAACCTTTTGTCGCACTTCCTCATCGGACATTTTGGCCAATATGGCTCCTGGTCCAAGCCATTTAGGATTACCTTGGCGCGGCTCCATCGGCAAATGAACCAGAACATCATCTCCGCGTTCATGGGCGCGGGTGGCATCCTTTACGGATGTAGGTAAAAAAGGCATGACGGCTACAGTAAGCTTTATCGGTAACGAGAACATTTCATCTGTCCCCTTCATGCCATTGCCGAAATCGTCAATAATGATAGCGACCTTATCACGTTTGGGTGCACTCTCTTCAAGCTGTGTGTTTGTAGCGTTGTCTTTAGACGTGGCAGCAGAGACAGCCGTCGTCGCCGGAACAATTGTGGTAATCATTACTGCAGTAACAGCAATCCAATTCAGTAAGTAACGTTTAACCTTTCGACTGTCCTTCATCAAGAGGAACGCCTCCTTCGTCTTAAACAATTGTTCTCATTGTTTGGTTCACGAAGGTTAAATATGTACGGGGAGGGTTCGCAATAATTTACAATCGAGCTGTTGCTAATGCCCGCGCTTGTCTGTGGCAAGGATTGCTTCCAGCACATCCACAGATTGAACTTCAAATGGCATATTCTTCATTGGGCTCTCCTGGGAGCAGCTAGCTTCTGCCACCACCATTAATTTATCCATATCGCTACTGGTAATCCCAAGCTCCTTAAGTGTAACGGGAAGGCCGACTTTTTTGCAGAAAGCAATGACCTGAGCGATCTCATCTTCTGAAGCCTTCTCCAAGACCAACTGCACGATCGTAGCAAAGGCAACCTTCTCACCATGCAGCACATTCCTGCATTCCTCATGCAGGGTCAGTCCGTTATGAATAGCATGGGCTGCAGCAAGCCCACCGCTCTCAAACCCAACGCCGCTCAAGTAAATATTAGCTTCAACAATATGTTCCACTGCTGAAGAGGTGATCCCCTGTTTAACATCCAGGAGTGCAGATTCACCTTCAGCTAGAAGTGTGTCCAGACAAGCACGCGCTAAAGAGAACGCTGCAATTGTGCTAGTCCCGCCTGCATGAGTAACCGCTCCTGATTGACGGCAAGCTCTTGCTTCGTAATAAGTGGACAAAGCATCACCCATTCCAGCCGCCAGCAATCTTGCGGGAGCTTTAGCGATGATATCGATATCTGCGATCACCATATCAGGATTTCTTTTTAATGGAAGGTAACAGTCGAAGTCACCTTCATCCGTATACAACACTGATAAAGCGCTGCAAGGTGCATCCGTCGAGGCCACTGTGGGTACAATAACTACCGGGAGATCCGCCATGTGGCTTACTGCTTTTGACGTATCTAAGGTCTTGCCGCCACCGATTCCTAAGATAACTCCAGCGTCCTTCAGGCCAAGTTCCAGCACTATCTCATCCACCTGATTACGGCTGCACTCACCCTTGAATTCGCGCATTATAAGGGGAATATCGTTCACTTCAAAGCTGTGTAAGATATCCTCCTTGTACATGGAAAAAATAAAAGGATCTATAATCGCAAAAGCTCTGTTCGATCCTAGCTGCAAACAATAATCTCCCAGCTTACGAATCTCTCCATGCCCCTGAATATATTTAGTCGGTGAACATATGATCTGCGTCATGGTTTCACTCCTCTTTTTGTATATTCTTTTATTCTAAGGAGTGTTGCTTCAGACTGGCTATAAAAAAAGATCTATCGCGAAAAATCATCTATGAGTATAAATAGTAAACCATTTAAAAATATTCTCAAATTCAGGCCACTTGATGTTTCTTAAATGCCCTATAAGTAAGAGGCAGTAGTAGCACTATAACAACAAGAGCGAAGCCTGCCATGACCTTATATTCTGGAATTAATACACCAAACAGATTAAACAATTCATATGAGGTTATTTTTTTAAAACCGTCAAACATATTACCTGGCAGCAAATCTATCAGATGATTAAACAGTCGGCTGCTCTTGCTGGCAGGAATGAACAGTGGACCAATAACCAATATTCCTATGACAATGATAACAGAAAAGGGACTACTCATAAGGCTGGACAGCCACAGAGTCAATGCTCCCACCATCAGGCAGGCTAGACTACCGATGAGGATCGCCCACAGATACGCTTGGAAGACTGTGAAGGAAACGGGAGCCAAAAGGTCAATCATCTGCACATTTGCTTTCGCACCCTCAAATCCAAATATTCCGAGCAGCAAAAGCGTGTATGCCACGAGCCCTAACAATAGTAGTGCTATAGATAGAATAAAGCCAGCCTTTAATTTGGCGGTGATAACCTTATTGCGACCATAACGAGAAGACAAAATGATCGCATCCGTACCCCGCTGATATTCGTCGGCGAACATGGGAGCGAGGCATATTCCAATGGCCAAAGATATAATTAAAAAAAGGTTTTGAAGATTTTGGAATACTTTTTCCCATCCAGTAACATAGTCCATCTGAAATGGAACACGAAGCTGCTCGTTCATTGTATTAAAGAATGCTTTCTCCTTGACTGAATAATTACCATAAGAATAATCGTAATTTAAATAACCGTTAACTTTTTCAATCCGTTTCTCATAAAACATTTTAGCATCATCTGGTTGCAATCTATCCATTACAGAATAATCATAATTGCTCAAAGGAGAAAATGCGTAACGAATTAAAGTATTGATCTGTTCATCCGGGACTTCATATTTAGCATAAGCTTCATTCTTTAAATTCCCTTTATCATCAATATTGTTCGGATCGAGATGAGCCTTTTTGTGTCGTTCAATCGATTTTCCCAATTTTTCCGTCGTTAAGGGACCGGCAAGCTGACGTCCGTATTCTCTTTGGAGGGAAATTGCAGCCAATCCTTTTAATTCCTCACCATCCTTACCCGTTATGTATGCCCCTGTGACCCTCATGTTAGCTAAAAGTAGGACTACTGCTATTACAATCGCAATTACGACGTAAAACAACTTGCTCCTTATTATTTTCCGCAGTTCAAACCGCGTCAGCGTGTCCATGATTTATGCCTCCTATATAACCTGATGCTTTTTGAATGCCCGATAACTTAAAGGCAGCAATAGTGTTATAGTTATTACCGAGAATCCAACCATTATCTTATACTCAGGAATCAACTGCCACCCAAGTTGGAATACTTCATAACCTGTTATTTTACTAAAGCTGTCAAACATACTACCTGGCAGCAATTCTATAAGATGATTAAATAGACGACTATTTTTATTTTCAGGAATAAACTGGGTACCTACAAGAAGAATTCCAACGGCTATAATAACGGAAAATGAGTTGCCCATCCGACTGGAGAGCCAAAGTGTCAGCGCTCCCACCAATAGACAAGCAAGGCTACCGATAAGTACCGCCCACATATAGGTTTGCATCACCGTGTAGGGAACAGGAGCCAAAAATTTAATCATCTGCACGCTGGCATTCGCTCCATCGAATCCAAATACCACTAGAATTAAGAATGTATAAACCCCAATTGCTAACACAATAAGTCCTACAGATATGATAAAGCTTGCTTTCAATTTGGCAGCGATGGCTTTGCTGCGACCATAACGAGTAGATAACACAATTGAGTCTGTTCCTTTCTGATATTCCCCTGCAAATACGGGAGCGAGACAGACCGCAATGACAAATGCAATAATTAGTAAGAGACTCGGCAAATTCTCAAATACATTTTTCCAACCAGTAACATAGTTCATTTGAAAAGGCACCGGAATTTCCTCATTCATTTTGGTGAAAAAAGCTTTCTCTTTGACTGTGTAATTGCTACCTGAGTCATTACTTTTTAAAAATCCTTGGACTTTTTCCATCCGTTTCTGATAAAATTCCTTAACGTCTTCAGGATTTATTTTGTTTATAAGGTAAAAATCATATCCGCTTGCAGGAGAAAATGCATCTGTAATCAAAAATTGAATTTGATTATCCTTAACGTCATATTTGGCATTTGCTTCGACGGTCATCTCACCTTTTTCATTAAGGTTCTTAGGGTCACGAAGTAATTTTTGATGTCTTTTAACCGCTGCTTCCATCTTTTCTATGGTCAACGGACCGGCAAGCTGCCGATTGTACTCTCTTTCTAATTGGATAGCCGCCACTCCATTCAAGAACTTACCATCTTTTCCTGTGGTTTGTATATTTGCGACTAATATAATGGATAAGAATAATGCCGCCACTATCAAGATTACAATTCCTGCATAAAATGATTTTCGGCGCATGATCTTTCGCAGCTCGAAACGGGTCAATATATCCATAAGTCATGCCCCCTATTTTTCAATAGCCGTAATATCTTCTTCCTCCTGAAAATGGTATAAATAGAAGTCCTCCAGCGTTGGCACAACTGATGTCGCCTGCTCAATAGGTTTCTCTGCGGACACAATTCTCAGTTCCACCTGATCCCCTTCATGCCGCAAATTGCTTACACAATAACGGGCATTCCATTCCTCAGCCTCCCGGACTGGGATACGACATGACCATACGAAGCTCTTCATCGTTGCCGTCAGCTGATCCACCGTGCCGGCTGTCAGCAAACTACCTTTCTTCATTACAAGAATCTGATCAGCAATATATTCCACATCGGATACAATATGTGTCGAAAGAATAACAATCTTGTCCCTACCCAAATCGGCGATAAGGTTGCGGAAGCGGACCCGTTCTTTAGGATCAAGTCCTGCAGTCGGCTCGTCCAGTACCAACAAGCGGGGATCATTAAGTAGTGCCTGTGCGATACCCAGCCGCTGTTTCATCCCTCCGGAAAAAGTGCGGATTTTTTTCCGAGCCACATCATCCAGAGCCACAGTGCCGAGTAGTTCTCGAGCTTTCCCTTTTGATGCCGCCAGCGTCAATCCTTTTAGCGAACCTATGTACCACAGAAATTCCTCTGCACTGAAATCAGGATAATATCCGAAGTCCTGAGGTAGATAACCAAGCAAATCGCGATAGCGTTCCCCCATACGACCAATTCCCTCATTGTTCATCTGTATCGTTCCCGAAGTAGGGTTTTGGATACCGCAGATCATCCGAAGCAATGTTGTTTTTCCAGCGCCGTTTGCCCCCAGTAAACCGTAGACACCATTGGTAAGTCGGATTGAGATTCCGTTTACCGCCTTTTTGGCGGAAAAATGCTTACTCACCTGATTTAAAGTCAGTTCGAGCATTCCAGACTTCCTCCTTTTATTCTCTATTGTTTTGACTTGTCTCACACAATCTTAAAATTGTATTCTTGAGGCCGTTTCCAGGCTTCTGCATGTCCTGCATACCCCTCGAGTCTCGTAAACAATTCCAACCGTAGAAAGCACCAGTAATACCTGCCATAATCCAGTTACTGATGATAAAAACAGTGAGAAGGAATAATTAAATGTAAATATAATCTGCACAATTACCAACAGAGCACAGTAAAGGAGACAATAATATCCACAATTTGATGTACGAATCCGGTTCAATAACCAAAGGGAACCAAGACAAGCAATATTGAAGGGCACCAGCAGATACAGTAGGAGGCTCAAAATCCCCGTCTGTATCCAAACATTCAATAGAACGGCCAGCAAGGTCAAGCCGATAAGATCCGCTATTCCAAGCAAACTCATACGCACCAGCGTCAGTTTCTCTAGTACATGCCGAGTACTTAATTCAATCTCCAGCATATGAAAGGTTAAAGATCGAGTCAGTGTCTGTAGCCCCGTGATCACCAGTAATGGAGCTGAAATAGATGCTAGCATGACAATTTGGATATTTCCGTGAGGATGATTAACGAAGTTATGCAGAAGTAACCCCATTCCAGCAACAATTAACAGCTGTAATGCCCATACCTTCCAACTGATGAAGCGAAGTTGAGCCTTATAGAACTCTGTAAATGAGGTTCTCTGTGTAGCCTGTGCTTGGCGCAGTTCTATAGCTGCCTCATGAATGGTCTCCTCTAACCGCCCCCGATCAACGGGAAACGAAGGGTAGTTTCTTAGTGTAGTTATTATGGAATGTCGCTGCTTCTTCTTCAACGAATTCACTCCTCTCCAAATAGCTTCTTAAAACAATTAGCCCACGCTTCACTCGATATTGAACCATGCATACATTTACTCCCGTAACACGAGCTATGTCGCGGAAGGTCATATCCAGACAAAACCGCATAAAAACCATTTCCCGCTGCTCTTCAGGCAGAAGTAGAAGCAGCTCATGAACCAGATGCTCTCCTTCTACTTGTTCTTCAATGGAGCCGTTTGGCTGTGAAAACGGTTTTTCTGCTTCCTCCACATGCACACAGCACAACGGATACCGTTTTTGCAGATAATCATTGCACAGGTGACGAGCGATTGTGTATAAGTATGCGAGGCATTTTCCTGCATTCTTATATCTGTCAATATATCTGCAAAATCGATAGAAAGTTTCTTGGGTCAGATCCTTCGATTCTTCCTCACTTCGAACCCTGTAGTAGCAATACTTCTGGATTCCGGGGTAATACCTTTCGATCAGCGGTGTTAAGTACTGCGTCTCCCCCTCATGTATTCGCCGGATCCACTCCACTTCATCCACTACGTCCCTCCTCTCTATTATGTTTAACTGATTTATACAGAAAAAAAATGAAGTTACATTGTGACTTTTTCGTGAAATTCTTCAGACGCTTCCTTTTCGTACGAATCTGCTTGCATCCTGTACAGACTCGCATACACTCCTTTTTTCTGGATCAGTTCGGCGTGCGTGCCTAATTCTCTTATCTCTCCCGACTGAAGAACAATGATGTTATTCACATCTCTGGTATTAACAAATCGATGAGTTACCATTATGCATAATCTACTGAATTTCATTTCCTGAAAACGCATGAAAATTTCATGTTCTGAGATCACATCCAATGATGCAGTTGGCTCATCCAGCAATTTCAGCAAGCAATCTTATCCGGAATATCATTAAGAAAAAGAGACTTTGATTGTTTGTGTTGTGATGGGTTTGACACCATTCTGAACCGTGTGTGATTATGCTACTGCGCCGAGAACCATTGATTTCCTCGCTTTTCACTCCATTTGATTTATTTTGCACAGCACAAAAAGCCTATTTAGACGCTGCCAGCGACTTTAGACTATAGTTGTGAGTTTCGAATGTATATTCCCTGTCCTAACCAAAACTATTCATATATTTTCTCAACAAAATAACCGCTGCAGATAAACACAGCGGTCTCTTTTCCAAATTCGCAGACATGACCGATATTTTACATTGATCATTTGCTAACCTCTCAAATAAATCCACCGTTCACACGAATCGTCTGGCCTGTAACCCACTGTGATTCCTTACTGGCTAGAAACAGAACTACACTCGAGACGTCCTCAGGCTCACCTAAGCGTCCAAAAGAATTCATACTCCCAACATTCGCAATCTCTTCAGCTGACTTCCCAACTGTGAAAAGCTCCGTATTAACAGGACCTGGCGAAACCGCATTAATGGTGATTCCTTTTCGTCCAAATTCTTTAGCTAACTGACGAGTGAATTGTTCCACTGCTCCCTTTGTTCCCGCATAAACGCTGTAGGTTGGGAACATCTGACCTATAACCGATGTCGAGAAATTAATGATCCGTCCGTTCTCACTCATATGTTTAGCCGCTTGCTGGCAAGCAAAAAAGGTACCCTTCACATTGATGGCGAACTGTTTGTCGAAGTCTTCTTCCGTCATACTCGCAATCGGCTTTGTGATCATAATGCCTGCGTTGTTAACGAGAATATCGATTTGTCCATAAGCTTCCAATGTAGCTTGGAATAATTGTTCTAGCTCTGCCACTTGGCTGATATCCGCCCGGATAGCGATAGCTTCTCCACCCTTTTGCTTAATTTCGTTCACAACTTCCTCTGCCTTGCTTGGACTACTTGCATAATTAACAACAACCTTCGCACCATGTAACGCCAAGTTCTCCACAATTTCCCGTCCCATACCTCTTGAAGCTCCAGTCACTAATGCAACTTTTCCAACCAAATTCTGATCCATCATTTATTCCTCCTATTCGTTTGCCTTTCTTGTTCGTCTGATTATAAATCGAACACTCACAAATAACAAGTGACAATTATCATTTTTTGTCACTCAATATAATTATTCTTCAGACGCAAAAAAACCTTCCGATCTTCATCAAAAGGTTTAGTCCATCATTTATCTAATATGAAATATGCTATAACAATTTATGACGAAATTCCGGAAAGCATCAAAGACCAAACGGAGGCAAACTCCTGATCAATCGAACCCGACTGCCACTCTTTCGCGTGAGCAGGATGATGAAATCGTGATGTTGCATTAAAAATAGCTCTTGCCGTAACCTCTGATTCCAATGCTTTAAACTCCCCGGTTTGTATACCTTTTTCAAGAATGCGTGCGAGTTGCCCAATTAATTGATCTACGTGTTGGGTAATCATATCTACTGCTTCTAAAGTTACAGAGGCGTACATAGCAAACATTTCGGAATCATCTACAGCATAGCTCCGTTTACTGCGAATTAGAGTATCTAACCACAGACGTAGCTGCTCTTTGGCATTCTCATCAAATTGCTCAGTAATGTCCTTCAATGGGGCTAAAATATTTTGATGCAACCATCTTTCGGTTACCGATTCGCGCAAAGCTGCTTTACTGGAAAAATGTCTATATAGCGTACCATGACTAACCTTCAGTACCCTCGCTACATCAACAACTGAAGTCTTATCCGGGCCAAAACGCCGGAGTACTTGTTCAGCCGCATCCAAAATGTTTTCTTTAGATAATGGAAGATCATTTGACATTGGTATTTCCCCTCGCTCTATTTCTGATGGTACTTATCATAGCATATATCACTCAGAAACAAACTGACAATAATCTTACTTTGTCATTTGTAGAATCAATATCAGTATATACGTGCACAAACTTATCAAACTAAGATCCACATTTTAGTATCCAATTCTCATCAGCCGCTGAGTACAAACCATACCCCAACAACAAAAACCTCCTTGATTTCTCAAGAAGGTTCATTATTTTCATCTACCTACTCACTCGTCCAGCTTCGCCCTAACAAACCTACCGATCTTCGTAATCGCCCACTGCGCTTCTGGGAGCATGTAAGCTAAGAAGTGAAAAACACTCCACATATTCTCCCATATTTCCAATTCCACATGAACACCCGCTACTCTCGCCCGTTCAGCTAACCTCGTTGAATCACTTAAAAGCACCTCATGGTTGCCTACTTGAACAAGTAAATCAGGCAATCCCTGCAAATTCATTCTTAACGGCGATAATATTGAAGCCCACTCGGTTCGAGTACCTACATATGCTTCGAGTATCCATTTATTCCCTTCCAAACTACCTGTCGGATCAAGCTCCGCACGACTCTGATACGATTCGCCATCCAAATGAACAAGATCTGTATGCGGCGAGATTAAAAAAGCACCTGCTGGTAACTCGCTCCCCTCATCCCTCAAAGTAATCAGTGTCATCAGCGCAAGGCTGGCTCCAACAGAGTCTCCTCCAATCACGATATCACTGGCAGAATATCTATTTGCAAGCAACCACCGGTAAGCCCCTATACAATCTTCATTAGCGGCGGGATAGATATACTCGGGTGCAAGGCGATACTCAATAATTAATACTTTCATGCCACTCGCTTTTGCAATTCGTGCTGCTAGATCCCGATAAAATTCACAGGTTCCTGAAACAAAACCACCACCATGAAAATAAAGAATCACTTTATCATCAGGTGGAGCTGCTTCCACAGGAATGATCCACTCTCCGCTTAATGGCCCAACCCTGACCCGCTCGACTGTAACATCCTTATGACTGGGCATATTCGCAGCCGCCTCAACCATTTCTTGCCGGATATGCTCTACAGACTTACTATCAAACCGATTGGTTTGTTTCAGGTAATCTTTGATCGCTGCAAGCTGTTCTATACTCGTCTTTTCCATATCAATAATCCCTCCTACAGGTCTTTTCAACTCAAAGTGTAAAGCCTGTAGGTGACTACAAGGTCAAGTTAAGATTCCATTTTCAGGATTTCTAGCGTTGACTGTACTCCAGGATGTTTATCCGTGGCTAATAAATTTTTTCTCAATTCTGCGAGAGAAGCAAGCTTTATCTCCTGCTTTGCAATTTCATTGCTGACTCGATCCATTTTTTTATCTACAACTTTCACAAAATCATCTATGCTAATGGCACTGCTTTCCGATTTTAACAATGCCTTTTTAATTTCCTTTAGGGTGAATCCACATTGCTTAGCATTATGTATAAACGTAAGTCGACTTAGTGCTTCTTCAGAATAAAGACGGTAGCCGGCTTCCGATCGTAAAGGTGTACTAATTAGACCCAGTTCCTCATAATACCTCAATGTTTCCATATTCACATTTGCCATCTTGGCCATTTGACCTCGCAAGTACTCCGTCATGATCTACACCTCCTTGGAATTCCCTATATTATACCAAAACCCAGATAATAAAGAGGGTATCAAAATAGAGCCAATAATTAATCGGGATCAATTTAAAACTCCTTATCTACACAAAAAAAAACGGCATTTCTGCCGTTTCCCCATGTCTACTCTTCTACCTACAATACTTCACTTCGAATCGCATTTTTCTGTATTTGAGAAATCTGTCCGGCATGAATACCTGTGTGATACATAAGTCTGCCTACCGCTTCAAGCGGAGTAGATGTGCCAAAAGACGACTCTACGCTTACATGCCAAGCATCTTCCGGAAGCTCCCGCATCGCTGCAATCAGATTCTCGTTGGAAGCAGACAGCAGATCCACCAGTTCACTTAATGAAGTATACGCTGCATCATCGGCTTGAGGTTTAGGTCTACCAAAGAACCACTCTGCAAACATAAATTCTACCTCGGCATTATGAGAAATCAATCCTCCGATGGATGAATTCCCTAATTTAAGATTTAAATCTTCTTCCGGCAATGCCTTCACCATTTTATGAAATCGCTCTTGAACCGCTTGCCAGATGGGCAGTACTGAAGTAATAGTCATCGGCTATTTGCTCCCTTTTACAGCTGCTTCTTCGTCTTTCTTCTTATCAATAACAACGTGATTAAATACATTTGCATCTACATCAATATCGAACGCCAACCCAAAACCTACAACATAACGCCCCTTCAACGGAGTTAGTTCGAACAGTGAAAAATCCAGTCCGCGCAGCAATTTCAGCATGGCCTCACCATGGTCAGCATTGAACAATTCAAAGATATCTTCATATCCATCATTGCCGATATTGCTTGAAGTACAACTCCAGCGCACACGCTCAGCTGCAAATTTATTGTTTGTTTCAGACTCATCCGCAATTAGAAAGGCGTCCACAAAATCATTATTTTCCATATAGCCATAGTGCTCTGCGATTTTACTAATATAGATATACAGCTTGCCGTCTTTCTTAACGAAAGGCGCATAACTAATAAAGGGCTTACCTTCATCATCGATCAAACTCAAAATCAGGTTCTTACGTTTATTAATAAATTGCAAGTAGTTTTCTTTATTTTTCTCCACATCTACAGGCTTCTTCATTTAAATCCCTCCATGAATAGGTTGTGTCACACTATGAATCTATCGAACAGTACTCAACAAATGAATACGAGGTTTCTTCTCTGTGGGCACATACTGGACTTCCGCGTCCATCCGGTAAATATCCCTTATCATATCGGTTGTCATGACTTCATTCGGTGTGCCATTCATCGCCTTCTCACCCGCCTGTACTACAACGATACTATCGCTATAAGTAGAAGCTTGATTGAGATCATGCAGCACCATCACTACGGTCATGCCCATGTCTTGATTTAACTCGCGAACAAGCTCAAGCACTTCATGCTGATGCGAAATATCCAAGTACGTGGTTGGTTCGTCAAGCAACATGATGAGTGGACGCTGCGCTAAAGCCATTGCAATCCAGGCACGCTGTGATTCACCACCTGACAATGAAGCTACGGCTCGGTCCTTATACTCCATCAAATGTGTCTTTTCAAGGGCCCAATGAACAATATCCATATCCTCTTGGTTCAATCTTTCAAACCACTTTTTGTGTGGATATCTGCCATACGAGACCAGATCGATCACAGTCATATCACTCGGTGCTTGATTCTTCTGGCTCAGCATGCACATTTTTCGTGCGACTTGTTTGGCGCTCATGGTCTTCAGATCCGTACCCTCGAGTATGACCGTACCCGTATGATAAGGAATTAGCCGTGATACCGCTTTTAGCAAAGTGGATTTACCGGATCCGTTTGGCCCTATGATGGAGACGATCTCACCTTTTTTTACGGAAAAAGAGAAGTTGTTAATCACGCTTTTCTGCTCATACCGAATCGAAATGGAATCGACAGTAAACATGTTAGAACGCCTTCTTTCTCATCAGGTATAGAAAATATGGTCCGCCAATCACAGTCATAAGGATACCCGCAGGGATATCTAGGGGTGCAAACAGGGTACGTCCACCTGTATCCGCAATTAACAGAACCAATGCACCAAGAGCCATACTCATCGGCAAAAGATATTTGTAATCTGAACCCACGAGCAATCTCGCCATATGAGGTACAACTAGACCGACAAATCCGATCATTCCAATGGCTGCTACAGAAATAGCCGCTAGAAATACTGCCAGCAAGGAGAGCAGGATACGAATTCGGTTCACATTTTCACCCAGATTCGAAGCCACCTGATCACCCAGACGAATGATATTTGCCTTACGTATAGCAAAGAACGATAAGATCCAACCTGCAATCGCATATGGGAAGACCATCATCAGCGCATTATTCCCTTTTGCCGCAAGACTGCCGTTAAGCCATTGAACCGCTGCTGGGAGTCTATCGCTGTACATGATTGTTAATAGTCCAATGAGTCCTCCGCAAAGCGCATTCACAGCAACGCCAGATAAAATAATAGTAATCGGGGAAATACCGGTTCGTCTCCACGCTAATGCATATACAATACCGGCAGCAATTAGCCCTCCAACAAAAGCGGCAATCGGAATGAACTCAGTATACTGTGGTGCAGCAAGCATTATGACAAGAACACATGCAGCCGCGCCACTAGTTACACCCGTCAAACCAGGATCAGCAAGTGGGTTACCCATCACAGCTTGCAGCAGTGCGCCCGAGATCGCTATATTCGCTCCGATGATCATCGCCAGTAACACACGTGGCAATCGAATATCCCATATGATGGTGGCATTCACCGCCTTAGACGATGAACCAAAGATCGTGCTTAGTATGTCTGATACCGGAATGAAAACAGAGCCTAATCCGATGGCAATAATCGCGGCAACGAGCGCTAATAGAACCGTTACAATAACAACTAATCTGCTACGAGATGTATTTATCACTTGCTGTCTCCTTTAATTATTCATAGAAGTATTTTGCGATTTCAGTTAGGGCTGTTTCTGCGTTAATGATCGAGGTTACGCCGAACACACTGTAATCTAAAATCTGGATTTTGTCGTTTTTATAAGCAGAGAGCTTCGTCCAAGTTTCATTTTTCTCTATTTCTTTTTTAAATTTGTCCTTTGTCGCTCCGTGGTCACCTGAAGCCAATACGAGAATGACGTCAGGATCAGCGGCTACGACGTTCTCCATATTAATAGGAGAGTAAGTATCGGTAACTTTAAGTACAGAAGTAGCAATGTTATCAGCGCCAAGCTTTTTCACCAAACTACCTAGATAAGATTTCTCACTCATAACCATGAAGGAATCAGAGGTTCCAATAACGAGCATCACGCTCGGCAGTTCTTTTCCTTCAGCTAATTTACTTAGCTCATTTTCTTTATCCAATATCTTACTCAAAGCCGCATTCATCTCATCTTTTTTATTAAAATAAGTACCTAATACTTTAAGGCTAAGTTTTAAATCCTCGAAGGATTCTGTGCGTAGATATGCTTTTTGCAAATCCATGCCTTCCAGTGTCTTATCCAGTGTGCTTCGAAGTGATTCTGCTCCCAGAAGTAAGTCTGGCTCAAGCTTAGTTACTACTTCAAGATCCGGTGCCATTGGCGAACCAATTTTATCTATCGATTCAAAATCAGCAGGGATTGGATTGGTGGAGGTTGGCACCCCAACTGGTGTGATTCCAAGCAAATAGAGCATTTCTGTTAATGGTACAGATGTAGTTACAATTCGCTGTGGAACTGTGGCTGGAAACTGGCTTAATGCTTCATTGAACAATGCTTCATCTACACCATCATTCTCCAGACTGTATTCCTTTCCAGCATCCGCTGTTTTCGCTGCTTCTGTTGTATTCGCTGCATTTGCTTCTTTCGTTTCATTAGCAGCTGTATTCGTTACGGCTTCATTCTTGGTTTGATTGTCCGCTGTATTGGTGGACGAACATGCAGTCATTGCAGTAAGCGCTGCAACAACCAGAAGTACTAACAATTTCTTCAAAATCTATCCCTCCGAGTATGTATAATTATACGTTCCATGTAGTGATAATGATTTTCATTTTCATCTACGATTCCTATGATAATGGTTATCATTAGGAAGTGTCAAGAATTTTATTTTAATTTTAAACTAGCAAAAACGCCTTAATCATCCCATAAAAAAAGACAACCTTTCTTGTAGAAAAATAGAAATTCGGTGTCGGATGAACCCTTCGCTTTCTTAAAACCATAAAAAACCACATCCAAAGGACGTGGTTAATATGCATAATAAACCTAAATATTTAATTATAGATTGGAATAAATCTATCTCGATTATTAATAATGGAATCTTCTTCTGATTTCGCTTATAAATTTCCGGTCAGAAAAAATTATCATCCCAATAATGGTTAGGAGTGAGTATACGATAGAGAAAACACTGGTCCAAATGACATGAGATAAATTAAATACAAACAGAAGCATAGGACATAAATTAATAAAGAACATCGCTAAAATATAGCCTATATCATGACGCCATAATGATTTTTGAACAATTGCGAGCATAGTCATAATAAATGTAGCTGCCACTCCAAACAGTGGAATTGCATAGTTGGTAGACCATCCCCTAAAACCAACAAATATATCGATCACTAATAGGAAAATGGACAACATGACATAGTGATATAAAATTTTCCTACCAATATGTTTATTAGATAAAATGGTATCTTTAACAACGATCCACGCATAGATAAGACCTGTACTTACGATAATTGACCATATTCTCGGATTGATATGATAGGTCAACGCATTAATTGTAATCGAAAGCACGATCGCAGATATAGTCAAAAAGAGGAACAATTTAGCTACCGTAAATGGTTTGGTTTCCTGATAGATCACTTTATAGGACGGGTATTCTGTCGTGCTCTCTCCCCTGATCTTAAGTGGCTTGGAGCATAGTGGACAACGATAATGTTGATTATCAACCGTCACGTTGCAACGAATACATTTGGTCATTCGCTAATCCCCCAATCGTTTGAGTAGATTTCAACTTCAAGTCCAGCCTCACCCGCTAAGGTCGAAAAGAAATATTGCAATATATCGGACTCCACTATATTTCTGGTAAACGTGATCACCAGCTTATCATTGACTGAGCTGATCCCACAGTTCATAGGGCTTTTATTAGATGGATAGACTAATGCCTCGATTAGCTCTACGTGCTTGTACATTTGCTGTGGCAACATAATATTGCCGATATTGGACAAGGTCAGTGTTCTTTTACTTTCCCCAAGCATATGAAACCCTAAATTCACGAACCAGTTCTTCAAAAATAACGGAACAAATAGCGTAGCTTTGTTCCGTTCAAGCGCCACATTATTGTAAATGATATTTTGTAAATTTTCTTTCCCCGTTTTATACTTCAGCATCTCATTCATTCTAAAAATTAATTCATCCAGTGTGGTATCTTCCGTAATTCGCGCGCCAAGATTAACTACACCAAAGAAGTTACGAAGAGTACGTGAAGGGAATGCTTTGCGCAAATTGACAGGCACTGCGATAACCACGGGAGCGTTACTTTTGCTATATTTGATTCTTGTTTGATAAATAGAATAACTCAGTAATGCGGATAAATAAGCAGTGATCGTACTACCTTTTTGCTTAGCGAGGGCATTCAATTGGGAGGCACTTACGACCCCGTGTACCACGTTATTTCCGAACTGTTCGAAAGCTGTACCTTTAATGTGGTACGCTCGGCTGTTTCTAACCGATTCAAC
Source organism: Paenibacillus sp. Marseille-Q9583 (assembly GCF_976954365.1). Classification (NCBI taxonomy): domain Bacteria; kingdom Bacillati; phylum Bacillota; class Bacilli; order Caryophanales; family Paenibacillaceae; genus Paenibacillus; species Paenibacillus sp. Marseille-Q9583. Next base: position 142 of record NZ_CDRJTB010000080.1, on the reverse strand, counting down.
ATAACAATCCTTGTAATATCTGCGAAAAGCATCCTCCATATCATGGATATCCACTCCTGAATCAGCGAGTAAAATCCGGTCCTCAGTGTCAATTTCATGTCCCATATACATTAGATAATAGTACAGCAGTGATTTTAAAAAC
>NZ_CDRJTB010000079.1:0-29257 GCF_976954365.1 Paenibacillus sp. Marseille-Q9583 | reverse complement strand
TTATCATTGTACGGAGGAAAGTCATGAATATTATGAAGTTAAAGATCGTTATCCTACTTGAAAAATATAAGAAAGTAACCGATGTAGCTGCTGAATTAGGCCTTAAACAACCCACAGTATCTTTTCATATGAAGAATCTAGAGAATGAATTTGGAACGCCTTTATTCCAATATCGAAGTGGAAGAGTACTGCTCACAGATGCGGGTCGGGCCCTTTATCAATATGCGCTCAAGATTGTCTCACTTACAGCCGAAGCTGAACGTACTGTTAAACAGTTTTCTTCACCAACACAAGGTACTTTAAAGCTGGAAGCAAGTTATATACCTGCAACTTATATTTTACCTAAAGCGCTAATCCAATTCATGAAACAATATCCTGGGATTAATAATTCAATGTCGATCCAAAGTGATACTTTGTTAAAGGAACGACTCCGAAGCCGGGAAATTCAAATGGCTATTTTACACACATCTGATTGGCATGATGAATCCTTTAACTTTCAGCTGGTTGTCCGCGACGAGCCTGTACTCATTTTTGCCCCTGGTCACCCTTTTGCAACTATAGAGAAGTTAACACCAGAACAGATCGCGCTTGAGCCTTGGATTCAGTATGAGGGTGGTTCTTGTTTACGGGGATTTGCGGATCAATGGGCAGAAATAAATCATATTCGCATGTGGAACCGATCCGAGTTGAATTCACCTGAGACTCTAAAGATGTTAGTTAGCGAGGGAGATGGCGTAGGCATTTGTTCTAGAGTTAGCATTGAAGCAGAACTTGCGTTAGGTCGTCTTTGTTATGCTCCTCTACCGGGAGTGTTGCCTGAGAGCGGTGGTTTTGTACTGGCTTGGCGAAAAGATCATATATTAACGCCATTGCAGCAATCTTTTGCCGATATATTAAACAACAACTAATAGGTCCTCCTATTTTATAAAAGGGAGCGCCCAAAGCCAAAATGGTTTTGAGCGCTCTTATTTGCTTATTCTATAAAGGGAAACATTAACTTTTCATTCTCACTTGTGTACATATTTTCCTTCGTAATGAATTCGGAGCCTGTATCCATAACAGGAGCTACTTTGTGACCTGAAACGACTTCAATTGCAGTTTTCACAGCCAAGTACCCCATAGTAAAAGGTTTTTGAATCACCGTTCCCAGCATCGTTTCGTTCTCCAGCAACTGAACCTCACTACTGGAATTGTCGAACCCAACCAGCTTCACTTTTGATTTTAAGCCCATATCCATAATTGCCAGTCCCGCACCTAATGTAGAGGGCTCATTTAAGCCAATGATTCCCTTTAGTTGTGGCTGATTCTTTAGAAGATCAACAGTTAATTGATATGCCTTCTTCGAAGATCCGTTACTGTAAAGGGTATCCTGTACAAGATTAACTCCATTCTGAGATAAAGCATCCCGAACCCCTTTCTCCCTCTCGATAGCTGTAGCGGAGCCTTGTACAAAATTCATAATGGCGACTTGATCGTCGCTTTGAATATTTTCAATCAACTTCTGCGCTGCTTTACGTCCTGCTTCGTAATTATCTGTAGCGATAAAACTCTCCGATACACCGCCGTTCAGTCCCGAATCCACCGTAATAAGAGTGATACCAGCATCCTTAATCTGCTCTGCAACCGGAACGAGACGATAATAGTCGGTAGCAGCTAAAATAATGGCATCGGGCTTCTCCTCCATCGCCTGTTCCAGTAATTGAATCTGCTTATCTACATCTAGCTCGGTATCTGTTCCTACCGTATGGACATCTGCACCGAATTCCTTGGCAGCAGTCGCCACTCCTTGTTTCATTACCTCCCAGAATTCAATACTGGTATCGATAGTCTTAGGAACGTAGATAATGGTTCTGACCTTTGGATCAAGATCGTTCATAAACATACGATAACCTACCCACCCGAGCGCTACAATGAAGATTACCAGTAGAGCAGACAAGCCTATTTTCGACCATAGTGAGCTCATGGATTCTCCTCCTCATAGAGCGCAGGAATTCTTAAAGTGACCGTCGTACCTTCTTCCATTTCACTCGTAAAAGACAACCCGTAATGGTCCCCGAAATATAACTGAATGCGATGGTTCACATTTGCGACGCCAACCCCACTGCCAATCCTGTAATCTGCCTTTTGAAGCAATAACTTGTTCATCTGCTCTGGATTCATACCAACACCATTATCAATAACCTGAATGGTAATATCGTTTTGCTCTCTTTTACCTCTAATCAGAATGTGCCCTTGCTCAGGATTATGCTTTATCCCATGATAAATCGCATTTTCAACTAAGGGTTGAAGGACCAATTTCAATATACTACATTCAAGAATGTCTTCATCCACTTCTATCGAATATGTGAATTTATGGCGATAGCGCATATTCTGAATCGTTAGATAGTGGAGAATATGTTCTAATTCTCTTGCGATCAGAATCAATTCCTCGCCTTCACCAATCGTAGAACGCATCAGCTTCGATAATGATGAGGTCATTTCGACCACCTCCTCCATCTTACCGGTCTCTGCCATCCAGATGATCGAGTCTAGCGTATTGTACAAAAAGTGGGGCTTAATCTGTGCTTGTAATGCCTTCAACTCACTCACACGCTTCATCTCTTGCTCCATCACAATCTGGCTCATTAACTCTTTAATCTTCATGATCATCAGATTAAATGTTCGGGCAAGCTTGCCGATTTCGTTCGTACTTTCAATCTCCACGCGAATGTCGAACTCTCCGCGTTCAGCCTTCTTCATGTTAATTTCTAAATTTTTGAGCGGTTTGGTCAATGCGTACGAAAGAAGCACGGATATTGCCATGGCAAAGACCAGACTTACAGCTCCCCATAAAGCGGCGGTTCCTTGCATCTGCTGTTTGTTAGCAACCAGATCATCCGGATAGGTCACCCCTACAATCTTCCAGCCAAAGCTGGTTGTATCCACCGTGTACAGTTTCTGTTCGTTCCCAGTGTTCACCGTAACCGACCCGCTTATAATCCCAAGAACGGTTTCCAATTGCTCAAACTTAAGCTGCGAGTAGATCAGCTGCTGTTGAGGATGATAGACTAGGCTCCCTGAAGGATCCACTATGAATACATAACCGCGCTTACCCAGTTCGATTTGTTTGCACAAATTGTTAATAACGCTGTAATTAAGATCTACGAGTAGCACACCCTGTCGATCTGCTTCCATTTCAGAAAAAGAATCAGAAAGCTTTCTACTGATCGATACTACCCAACGATACTCATCCTGAAATAAGTGCTGCACATGTGAAGAGGAGACAGCCACTCCCGTCTGGTTCAAAGCTTGCTGATACCACTCTTGAGCCATCAATTCTGGAAGCGGTTTCAAAACCGCGTCCAGTCGATCTGAAACCGTTATGCCTTCCGAGCTCGCATACACTATAGAAGAAATGTCGGTGCGGGATTGGACGACAGATCGAAGATATTGGCTGGCTAACTGCTTATCTTTGACCTTCCCTTCTTGTCCCGAACTCGAACCTTTTACATATCTCTCAAGATCACTACTAGTTAATACCAAAGCAGCAATACTCTCCATGTTGCTAATATAATTCTCGATGTTCAGTTTTACTTGTTCTATTAATTGTGAAGTATAGGCTACGGAGTTCCCCATGACGGCAGCTGAGGAGAGTCGGTATGAAGTATAGCTCAGAACTATAGTTGTGCAGAGAATAAGAAGGGAAAAAGAAATAGCGATATTATTATGAATACTTCGACTTCGGAAGAAGCGATGAGGTTTCATAGAAGGAGATTCTCCTTCTGTCGCTGTCGATATTCCTTCGGTGTGATCCCAACATTACGTTTGAAAATCACACTAAAGTACTGAGGATCAGCATAGCCAACTCTAGCAGCGATATCATAGGTCTTCAACTGTGTGACGGTAAGGAGCTCTTTAGCTTTTTCCAAACGGAGACGAGTCAAATACTCAATAAAAGTCTCTCCAGTATGCTGTTTAAAAGTCGCACTGAAATAACTGATGCTCATAAAAATATGGCTGCACAGCTCATGAAGTGAAAAGTTGTCATTACAATAATTCTCCCGAATATAAGCTTCTGCTGCTTTCATCTGAGATGTTCTGACGGTTGTTCGTTGTTCCGAAAGCTTGAGTATCAACTCATGGCATGTTCTCTCCAAATAATTCCTAGCTTCATCTATAGTCTTAAGGGCTGCAACCTCAGCAAACATATTATGTGAAACAAGCTCTGTATTTGGGAATCCGATATCGACCACATAGTTCATTAGAGAGACGAGCATTTGGTAGATGCTACTGCGGCAGTCTTCTATAGAAGAGCTATTGCTCTTTAGCTCCTGAAACCATTTTGAGAGAACCTCTGAGATCGCTGATGCTTTACCTGTCTTCAACGCGGATATGAATTGCTTTTCCCATGAAGAGAAATGTGCTTGATCCAATCCTTTTCCGAACTCAAGATCCTGTATGGAGATAACCTTATCTATGCCTAAAAGATACCGATATTCTATGGATGAAATCGCTTCCTGGAATGATTGTGGAATTTGCTGTAAATCAGCGTATTTTCTACCGATGCCGATGGTAGCCGTCAGCTTCAAGTACTTGTTCAGGCTGGTTTGTACTTGATCTGCAAGAAGTTGTGTTGTGACTTCGATCTCATCGGAATCCCCTGATAATATCGCAGCGATTTTCCCATCTCTCGTCTGAAATACGACACCACCCTGCTCCTTCTCAAATTGCTCCTGCACAATGTTAAAAGCAGCAAAGCGCAGTAGCTCAGCATCAGAAGCAATATCCAGGCTACGATTGTCCATTTCTATATCGATTACGATTGCAACGTTAGCCTCACCCTGCAGCTGTATATGAAAATAATTCATTTTATTCTCGATCTCGTCGTTTTTCATACGAGTAGTAACAAGCTTCTCCAGAAAACGTTCGCGAAGCAAAGGAAAGCTCTGATTTAATTGCATACGAAGCTTAGCGATATTGGCCTTTTGTAAATGCTCTTCATCCAAATCCTGCTTCATCTTGCTTAGATATTCGGCAAACTCACGAGCATTAATTGGTTTTAACAAATATTCCGTCACCTTCAAGGTTATAGCCTGTTTAGCGTATTCGAAGTCTTCATAACCAGTTACGATTATGACCTTCATGTCTCGGTATCGTTCCATTACAGCTTTAGCCAATCCTAGTCCATCCATAAAGGGCATGCAAATATCTGTAATAATCACATCCGGTCGAACCTGCTCGACTGCATCAAGGGCATCTCTGCCGTTATCGAAATCTCCAACAAGTTCAAAACCATGATTATTCCATGCAATCTTCTGTTTAATCCCCTCACGAACCTCGTCTTCATCATCAACTAGAATAATCTTATACATCCAACACCTCCTCAGCTATTGACTCATCGAGTACATGTAATGTAAATGTTTACCTTTTGGGATAAGCATAATAGAGGTTGCCTTCTTGAGGCAACCTCTATTATTAATCTCTTCTATTCGTACAGCAGAGGTTTGATCTCATCGGAATCTATATTGTTTTTATCATACCAGTGAAACCCGGTATCAATATTCTTTTCTACGGTTTCCCCTTTAATCGCCTGCACAGCTGCCTTTACCGCTTGATACCCAATACCAATGGGGTCCTGTGTAACAGCGCCAGCTACAACACCACTACGAATAGCATCCATTAACTGTTTACCGGAGTCAAAGCCGATAACCACAATCTTACCACCCATCTGTAATTCATTTACTGCATTAGCTACTCCTACTGCAGATCCTTCGTTTGAGCCATAGATTCCTTTAAGGTCCGGATTGGCTTGCATCATCGCTTTTGCAAGATCCGTGGACTTCAACTGATCTCCGCCGCCATATTGCGGCTCTAACACTTCAATATCTGGATATTTCGCTTTCATTTGTTCTAAGAAGCCATCACGACGCTGTTGACCTGTGCTGCTTGTTTGGTCATGTACAACTAAACCTACTTTACCCTTTTTGCCGATCAACTCAGCCATTTTATCAGCTGCCAAAGCTGCTGCCGCTTTATTGTCAGTCGCTGCGGTTGCTAAAGGAATATCGCTATCTACACCAGAGTCAAAGCCAATGATTGGAATATTGTTTTCCTTTGCCTTTTCCAGATATGGAATCGCTGCTTTGCTGTCGAGAGCTGCTAACGCGATTGCTGCTGGTTTCTTATCTAGCGCCGTCTGCAGCATCTCAATTTGTTTATCTACCTGACTCTCATTTTCAGGTCCTTCAAACGTAATCTCGACATTAAACTCCTTGGCAGCCTTCTCGGCTCCTTGCTTCACCGCTTGCCAGAATTGATGCTGGAAGCCTTTTGAAATAACTGGGATATATGGTTTGTCTGAACCGGAGGCACTCTTTTTGCTATCACTGTTGTTACAAGCACCAAGTAAGGTAGTAGCCAGTAACAAACTGGCAAGCATGATAATCCCTCTTCGACGTTGTTTCATTTAAATCTTCCCCCTCGTCATTTGCTTTGTATATCACTCCGTATGGAGATAATACCTCGTTCATTGCTTCCGTCTGCGAAGAATATCAGCATACACTGCTATGATGATTACAACACCGACAATGACTGTCCGCCATTCTTGAGCAACGGACATAATCTGTAAGCCATTCGTCAGTACACTCATAATCAGTGCACCAATAATTGTACCTAGAATAGAACCTACGCCCCCGCTTAAAGATGTGCCTCCAATGACGACAGCCGCTATAGCTTCAAGTTCATAACCTGTGCCAAGTGATGGCTGGGCTGAATTTAGCCGTGATGCCATCAGGATACCTGCGACTCCGCTGAAAATCCCTGTGATGGTATAGATCACAATCTTCCATTTGACCGTATTCACACCTGATAAGCGAGTTGCTTCTTCATTGCTGCCAAGTGCAAAGTTATAGCGTCCAATAATGGTCTTCGATAAGATGATGCTGGCGATAACACCGAGCAATAGGAAGATTACTATGGTGTTAGGAATGCCTGGAATCATCTTGCCCATTGCAATCTTGGCAAAAATCGGATCATCATTGAAATAAATCGGCTTGGCACCCGTTATGACAAGTGATAATCCTTTAGTGACCATCATGATCGCCAGAGTAGCAATGAAAGGTGGAATATTCATTTTCGCCACCATTAAACCACTTATAAAACCGCATAGTGCACCAGCTAGAATCCCGCCTAAAATTCCGAGTGGAACAGGTAGGCCCCAGAATGTAATGATGACGCCAACCATCACCGAGGAGAAGGTCATCACAGTACCCAAGGCAAGGTCGATCCCACCCGTAATAATTACAAAGGTTGCACCCAGCGCTAATACCCCAATTACAGCTGTCGAGACGAGGATTCCAACTAGGTTAGAAAACTGAAAAAAGTTACTTGATGCTACGGAAAATACGATGACCAGAATGATCAAACTTGCGAATGCTAGTAATTTTTGTTTAAACCCTGATTGCGCCCCGGTTTGCTTGGAGCTGATAGGCTGGCTAATCCTTTTATCTACAATCTTCATGACCTTGACACCTCCGATAAACTCTTGAGCGATTATGAACGCATCGTCGCATATTTCATTATCGCTTCTTGCGATGCTTCTTCTGCGAGTAGTTCACCAGTTATACGTCCTTCACACATGACAATAATGCGATGGCTCATTCTTAGAATCTCTGGGAGATCTGAAGAGACTATAATGATCGCTTTTCCCTCACCTGCTAGCTGATCAAGCAACTTATAGATCTCACTTTTCGCTCCTACATCAATACCACGTGTTGGCTCGTCGAAGATTAACACATCGCAATCTCTCGTTAACCATTTCCCGATAACTACTTTTTGCTGATTCCCACCGGATAAGAATTTGACTTTTTGACTTACACTTGGAGTCTTGGTTGCTAGTGCTTCCGCATGCTGCTCCGCGGACTTTCGCATCTCCCGATCCCTCATCCATCCGAATGTATTACGGAATTTATAGAAGGAAGCAATCGCATTATTCATGCTAATGTCCATATCTACAAGCAGCCCGTAGCGTTTGCGATCTTCGGACAAATAGCCAATACCATGCTGCACGGCTTGGTGAGGCTGTTTTATACGAACCGTATTTCCATGCAGCTTAATCTCACCCTTATCGATAGGATCAGCCCCAAATACGGCACGAACAACCTCAGTACGTCCAGCGCCCATTAATCCAGCGAAGCCCAGAATCTCACCTTTATTCAGATGAAAGCTGATATCCTTCAACATTTGCCCACTGGATAAGTTTCGAACCTCTAGTACGACTTGCTCTGTCTGTAACGAAAGCGTTGGCTTCGACGTTTGATACAGTTCACGTCCAACCATCATGCTAATAATCTGATCAATGGTTATTGAATCCGTCCGAACAGTATCCACGTAACAACCATCCCGCATGACTGTAATGCGGTCTGTGATCCGTTTCAACTCATCCATGCGGTGAGAGATGTATATAATACCTACACCTTTTTCTCGTAATTGCTCGATCATACGGAATAACTCGTTAATTTCCGTATCTGTCAACGCTGCGGTTGGTTCATCCATGATCAGTACCTCCGCATTGAAGGACAAAGCTTTGGCGATTTCAACCATTTGCTGATTAGCAACTGTCAGATCTGAGACCAAAGTCTTCGGATCTAGTTTTAGATTCATCTGATCAAACAGTTCCTGCACCTTACAATTTAGCTTCAGATCATCAACGAACCATTTCAATGCCTTGCGCGGCTCACGACCAATAAATATATTTTGGGCCACTGTAAGATGCGGCATTAGATTCAGTTCCTGATGAATGATACTAATCCCGAGTTCCTGCGCAGCGCGAGTATTAGCAATCTCCACCTCAGATCCCTTGTACCACATCTGACCCGCATCCTTGGAATAGACTCCTGTTGCAATCTTCATTAAGGTAGACTTTCCTGCGCCATTTTCACCGACTAAGGCGTGCACTTCCCCACGCTTCAGCTCAAATTGACATTGATTCAATGCATGAACACCAGGAAAAAATTTATCAATCCCCGCCATTCGTAATAATACTTCGTCCATTTCATATCCACCTCAAATCCTTTGTGAATGCCTTTTTATAAAGTAATCGCTTTCAAATGTTGAATGTAAAATTATTGTATTACCTATAAGTTTCCAATGTAATGGAATATTCTCCGTGAAAAAGTTTAAAATTTTATGTTTTGAAGCAAGCAAAAAAGACTACACCGTCCTTTTTCGGACGAAGTAGCCTTTAGATTAGCTCATATGTGTATAACAGTTGGAATCCTTACATTCAAATAGCCTACAGGTTCTGACCCTTTCCAGCCACCAAGGTGAATGTCTTTGGTATTCCTTTATCATAAACATCCGAGGATAGATTGGGTTCTTCGATCAATTGGCGGATCACAAGCCCTGAACTGGCAGCAGCAGTTACAATTTCTCCAAGTGTCCAGCGGCGCCAATATACAACGCTATGTTCCTGTTCTGCTATTGGTTTGCCTGTGGAAGGCAAATATTTAGAGTACGAGACCTTTTTTTCTTCCAATGTCGTATCGAAATAGTCCCCGCTAACTTTGTGCTTACGAACCTTTGCTGTAGAACCCTTCGAGGATATAAGCTTAGTTGTCACAGGATGGAAATCACGTAGAACAAAAATCCCACCTGGAGAAAGTAACTGGCAGACGGTTTCCATAAACGGTGCAAGGTCGGTAAAGTAATGAACAATCCCTAACTCTGCAAATACGATATCATACGAGCCATCGAGCACGTGATCTGGCAGCTTAAGAACATCCGATACGATATAGTTAAGCTGAACACCTGCTTCTTGTGCGAGATCAGCTGCATAACGCGCATTAGCTTCTGAGAAGTCAGCAACAGTAACATCCGCTCCAAGTAATGACAGCGCGACTGCCTTCATTCCGTTTGATCCCATGAGATTCATCATCTTTTTACCCTGTACATCTCCAAAATAAGAAGAGAGCGGGTAAAGCTTTGCACTTGGTTCCTTGATTAACTTGGCTGCAGCCTCAGACGGTGTACCAAATCGAGCAACCCAAGCTGTGTACGTGTCTTCGTTCCATAGTTCCTCGCTCGTTGGCGCAGTGCCTTTTCTAGGATGCAGTTCTAAATTTTGATCTTGTTCTTCCATACCTTGCGACCCCTTTATGATTAAAATATCTGTTATGAAGCATTTTGAATGGCATCTGCCACCTGAATCGTCTTCTTTCTTCCAGCGTACAAATATACGCCCAGTCCAAACATAACCAAAAGTCCACCAGCCCATTGTAGCGTAGTTAATTGTTCACCCAAGAGCAGATAAGCAAGGATACTAGCCCCCACTGGTTCTCCTAAGATATTCATAGATACCGTAGTTGCAGATACATACTGAAGCAGCCAATTAAATAAAATATGACCGAACACCGTAGGAACCACTGCTAGCAATAGGAAAATCCCCCACTCATTCGCAGGATAATTGAAAAAGGAAATCCCCATGAACAGATTGTATATGGCAAACACACCAGCAGCTGATAAGAAGACTATCAAGCTGTACAGGTATGAGGGCATCCGTACTACAAGCTTTTGACCGATAAGCATATGCACAGCTACCGCTACTGTTCCTCCAACCGATAACAAATCACCTTTAAGATTATCTGCAGAGATCCCAATATCTCCCCAGCCGATAAACACTACTCCGGCAATAGCAATACTCAGCCCCAGAATAGCAGACATAGCCGTTTTTTCCTTATACAAAAAATAAACGCCCAGCATAATAAACACTGGCTCCAGCGCCATGATCATCGTTGAACTAGCTACCGAAGTATACTTCAAAGAGCCCATCCAAAGCAAAAAATGTAGAGCTAGCATACTGCCTGAGAGCACTAGCATGATCCAGTCTTTTTTACGAAGAGCGAACGCTGCTCCGCTGTATGGTCTTGCAAAAGGCAACATCAGCAGCGAGGTGAACAACAGCCGATACATTCCTTGTATAGATGCTGGCGCTGCAGACCACTTAATAAAAATAGCGGAAAAAGAGATGGCCACAATACCAATCATCATTAAAATCGGAATAGGTAGTGGCGGTTTTTTAAGCTTCACATGGTACGCGTCCTTTCAATATCTTAAGTCACTTATGTTAATTTAACGCAGACCGTGAAAAAATGCATCTATTTTCATTAGATTTCACTAAAAAAAGCATAAGCAATGTCATTTCTGACGAGAGCATATGCTTCTTTAAGGCTACGGCTTAAGAACAACCTTGATGCAATCCTCTTTTTTCTTACTAAAAACGTCATAGCCATGCTCCGCTTTACTGATTGGAAGTCGATGCGTAATGATGTCTGTAGGATCAAATTTATTCTCTTTAATCATCTTAAAAAGCAAAGGCATATAGTGAATAACAGGGGCTTGTCCCATCTTTAAAGTAATATTACGTTCAAATAGATGACCCAGCGGGAACATATTGTAATTAAGCCCATATACTCCTACAAGCTGAATAGTTCCGAATTTACGTACGATATCCGTGGCCATTCTAAATGCGCTGAGTGAGCCTCCCTGTAGCTTCAGCGTGGTTTCCACTTTCTCCAATGCAGATATTTTGGCATCCAAACCTACACAGTCAATAACTACATCTGCGCCCCCATGTGTTATCTCCTTCAAATGAGCTTCAATATCCTTAATCTCTTCAAAGTTGTAAATTTCGACATTATTGGTCAGCTTCGCATGCTGCAGACGGTAGCCAATATGATCAACCGCAATGACTCTTGAGGCGCCTTTGATCCAGGCAAATTTCTGAGTAAGCAGTCCAACCGGCCCGCAGCCGAGAACAATGACTGTATCCCCTGGCTTCACTCCACCGCTTTCGACTCCCCACCAAGCAGTAGGGACAATATCAGATAAGAAAAGAATTTTCTCATCTTCCATTTCTGCATCCTCAGGAACGACAAAAGGGCCGAAATTACCATAAGGTACCCGCAACAATTCAGCTTGTCCGCCGGCAAAGCCGCCATAAGTATCGGAATACCCTAAATAACCGCCAGTATCCTTGGCTTCATTAGAATTGTCACACTGGCTCTCCATCTCATGCTGGCAGAAGAAGCACTGACCACAGGCCACATTAAAGGGAATAATGACACGGTCGCCTTTCTTGACTTTAGTTACGTCTGGACCGGTCTCCTCAACAATCCCCATGGGCTCATGACCAATAACATAGTCATCATGCATACCTGGAATCTCACCGTTATAGATGTGTAGATCTGAGCCACAAATCGCTGTAGTTGTAATCCGAACGATAATATCGTCCTTTTTCTCAAGCTTCGGATCAGCTACCTCTTTAACCTTAACTTTTTTCTTCCCTTGGTAGGTTAGTGCCTTCATAGTGTTCATCCGCTCCTTTAGAGTATGGCAAAGGGTGTAACGATAACGTCCTCTATGTTATAACCCTAAGACCTATCCTCTTATCCATGAAGAAGCGGGGAATACATCATAAGCGCATAATTATCGGTTACAGCTTCATCTCCAATTAGGTCGCCGGTACGTGTATATACTTTTCGACTAATCTTGTTACTGCGTATATAGCCTCCCCAAGGTTCTAGACTAATTCGATGATCACTTTCGTACACTTCATATTTATAAAGGGATTGCTCATCGCATCTCCATTCCCCATGTAAATGGCTGTCATCCAGCCAGAGCTTTAATTGATAGGCTTGATTAGTGTTATTCTTTACTTGAAGATCCAAATAATTATAAGAACAGGTGGCCCCGCTTCCAAATGGCTGTGTACGCTGTTCATCTGGAAATACATCATAGCTGTGCCGATGCCGTTCTGTAACCGTAAGAGGTGTATGCAGTGTCATCCAGTAGATCAGATTGGACAACTGGCACAGTCCCCCGCCGACTCCAGAATGGAAGCCACCATAATGCAGAACCATTCCGTCCAGATACCCTTTTCGCTTACTGGGCTTACCGATGCTTCTCCAATAGGAAAAAGTCTCACCCGGGCGCACCAAGAGCCCATCCAGTTTCGCTATCGCCAGACGTAAATTGGTTATTTTATTGTATTGAAGCACCATATCTACATTCCGTAGACTTCTTAATAACGGTGTAGCATGAGTCATCACTTCATTAGATAAAATTTCACTAGTGCGCTGCTTCGCCACCTTGCTGCGGCTAGTGCACCATTTCAAATATCTTTTCCAAATAAAATATCGCTTTCCGGCAAATAGTCTAAGTCGAGAACGCTGAATAGGTTTCATGGCAGCCTGAGGTGTACTCATCTAGAACTGAACCTCGCTTTCAGCTCGTAACTGGGCGAATCTCCCTCCAATTACTGCATTATGATGCTTAACGATCTCACTACTATTCAGAACCCCATTATCAAAGGTGCTATGAGCATCTTGGACGAGAATACTCTTATACCCCATACTGTATGCGCGTCTTATTGTCGTATCTAGGCAGAACTCACTTTGCATCCCACAAATCACCAGATTCGTAATCCCCAGCTTCTGTAGCTCCTCTTGCAGTTCGGTTCGGTGAAAAGCATCCCAAGTAGGCTTCTCCACAATAACTTCGCCTTCCTGCGGTGTGATACGATGACTAATCTGCCACGTGGGCGTTCCTTTTGTATATTCCTCATCTTCGGTGTGTTGAATATAAACTATCGGAGTACCTGCTACCCTAGCTTTGTTCTGAAGGGAAATAATTCTCTCCATTACACCCTCTTCATCGTACAGCTTTTGATCAGGATAGGAGAACATAGCTTCTTGAACATCGATAATTAATAGAGCAGTTGAATTTCCCATTTAGTACCTCCTACAATTTTTATGAAAATCATACCAGATTATGGGACATTCTATCTACCTATTTAAAGGCTTAAATCAATAAAAAAAGGGCATCTGCTGAGCAGACACCCGTTACATTTAAATACTTTTTACTTGCCACGCTTATTATGCCAGATCAATGCATGCAGTTGTGGAAGGACACGTACTCTATTCATCTCAGAGTCTACGATTACTTTATTAAACAACCATTCCAGCCTTCCCAAAAGTCGAGCAGAAATGTCGCCTTCTTCAGTGACATCATCATTCCCAGGCTGCAGAAAGAGCTGCACATTGGGATATCGCTGGTGAATGTCTTTTGCATAATCAAAATCCTTATCGTCAAACACTACGACCTTCAAGCTATGCGTAGAACGACCCAGTTTCTCCATTTTACTCATGATGTTATCTAACATTTCCCAATTCGTCGTCATTCCTGAGCTTGGGGGTTTAGGGCTAATTGTCAGCACATCCACGTCATTGAACCAATCCTGCCATTTACTCCCCTGAGTTTCTATTGCAGCTTGTATCCCTCGCTCATGTAGCAGGTTAATAAAAGTGCCCATCCCATCACCAATCAAAGCAGGATTTCCGCCTGAAATCGTAACACAGTCGAAATTATCTCCAGCTATAGCTAAAAGTTCATTCATAATTTCATCTGAGGTCATCATTCGAACCTTATCCTTAGCAGTACCATCCCAAGTAAAAGCGGAGTCACACCAGCCACAGCGATAATCGCAGCCATAGGTGCGGACAAACATCGTCTTCACTCCAATTACCGCACCTTCGCCTTGAATAGTTGGACCGAACATTTCAATTACAGGAATCTTATTCACAGTCACAGCCTCCATATAAATGGTAGGCTGGCCCTTCAACCGGAATATCTTCAGCCAGCACCTCTGCCCAGGAGGTTGGAGTCTCCCATAGCTTTACCGAGTACAAAGGCAACCCTGCTTGCTTAAGCTTGTAGGCAATATATGAAGACATATTCTCCACTGTGGTGCGGAAAGACAACAAGGCTACTTTGGAGCCCGTATTCGTTAACGTCTCTAACACAGGTTCATTTCCCATAGCAAGAAAAGCGTGATCTAAACGATCTACAAGGCTTTGTTGTACTGTCATTTTGATATCGCTGAAATCAATAACAAACCCTTCGTCTGAATGGCCTTCCGTAGCCTCTGGTTTGCCCTTAAGCACTACTTCGAGCTTATACGTATGTCCATGCAGATTGCTACATTTCCCTTTGTGACCAATTAATTGATGCGCAGCATCAAACGTAAATATTTTGCAGACTGAAACCTCGTTAAGCATTAAGAACCGGCCTCCATTCTCTCCGCCTCATATTGCTCAAGACCACGCTGACGCAACAGACAGGCTGGACAAGTACCGCAGCCACTGCCAATAATACCGTTGTAACAGGTCAATGTGTGTTCGCGAACATAATCAAAATAACCCAGTTCATCTGCCATTTTCCACGTTTCTTTTTTATCCAGCCACATCAATGGAGTGTGTACTGCAAACTCATAGTCCATAGATAAATTCAGCGTAACATTTAATGATTTCACAAATACATCACGGCAGTCCGGATACCCGCTAAAATCCGTTTGGCAGACACCCGTGACGATATGGGAGTAATCCAGCTGTTTTGCTAATATTGCCGCAAAAGATAAAAACAACAGATTCCGTCCGTCTACAAACGTGCTAGGAAGCTCATCGCCTTCGCCAGCAACGATATCAATATCTTGGCGGGTTAGTGCATTGGGTGCCAGCTGATTCAGCAGCCCGAGATCTAGGATATGCTGTTGTACATTAAACTTAGCCGCTATTTCTGTAGCAATTTCGATTTCGGCCGCATGCCGCTGATTATAATTGAAGGTAACAACCTGCACTTCCTCAAATTGCTTCAAAGCCCATACCAGGCAAGTGGTGCTATCTTGTCCGCCACTGAATACGACGAGTGCTTTCTTATTCATCTAAATCTCTCCTTATCAACTTGTTGGGATTAGCGGTTATCCACTTTTTCCGGATAGAGGTCGTGATTCATTAAGCGGTGCTCCGCCATCGCCTCATACTTCGTACCCGGTCTTCCGTAGTTGCAATAAGGATCAATAGATATGCCTCCACGCGGAGTGAACTTGCCCCATACCTCAATGTATCGTGGGTCCATCAGTGAGATCAGATCATTCATAATAATGTTGACGCAGTCCTCATGAAAGTCACCGTGGTTGCGGAAGCTAAACAGATACAGCTTTAATGATTTAGATTCCACCATTTTCTGTTCAGGAATATACGAAATATACAATGTGGCAAAATCCGGCTGACCTGTAACAGGACATAAGCTAGTAAACTCAGGGCAGTTGAATTTAACAAAATAATCACGCCCTGGATGCTTGTTATCAAACACCTCAAGAATAGCTGGATCATAACCAAACTTGTACTGCGTTCCCTGATTACCAAGTAAAGTGACTTCTTGCATTTCCTCTTTCAATCTTCCTTCTGACACGACAAAAAACCCCTCTCTTTTCCTTCGGACTTGGCCGGTAATGGAAAGAAGAACGAGATTTCGAAAACTTTGCTCCACTAAGAAGAAACGGAAGCAACTTAAGGACTGCATCCGTCTGTAAGATTTAATATACTCTTAGTTTTTTATAGAGGGAGTTCGCGAACCTCTCCTGCACAATCTGTGCAGACTTCTTCTTCATGCATATTGCGTCTTGAACTATACCATGGTAATTTGCTTCTGACAAGTTCTACGCTTTACCCGTCTTCCAAATCCAGAGCGAAAGCACCGCAATCCACAAGAGCAAAAGCAGGCTTTCTAGGAGCAATACTCCTTTTCCATTTAGAATACTGTTTAAATTCTGGACGATTTCAATACTTGGCAGAACAACAAAGATCGGATAGGTCCATTCTGGAAGAGCGACGTATACAGAAGCTACTAAGAAAAAAACGACCATACATACGGAGCTGATGGCTGAACCATTTTTGGAGGAACTTACCTTTAAACCAATGATAATTCCAACTTGCACAAAGATAATTCCACCCAATAACATATACAAGAAGGAAGGGAGTAAATCCATTGTCAAACCTTGATTTAAGACATAAACAATCAGCTGTGATAACAATGAAAAAACAAGAACAGATCCTGCTTTCGCAGTAATAATCTGGCCTCTGCTTAGCGGAGTAATCAACAGCGCATCATAAGTCTTACTCTCACGCTCCTCAATTAATCCTGGGCCGGTAATCATGATCCCAACCATCACTTGCGCAAATAATATCCATGTAGAAAGAAGCATGAAGTCCAAACCGCCCTTGTCCACTACAGTGATGATGATTTTAGCCATAAATATAGGCAAAATTATTAGAATTACAGTCGCTGGATTATGCAGTATATCCTTACTTTCATGTTTAAACAGCTTCCATATCTGATAACTCAACTTAGCTCACTTCCCGTCAGGGCAGCGAATACATCTGCCAGCGAAGCTTCTTTACTGTGCATACTTAGAATTTGATTCGTAGACATTAACTGATAGATATGATCTTTAGTAGCTTCTTCTGCAATCGGCCAGGATTTCATAACCACTTTCCCATTCTGCTGATATTTAACTTCAATTTCTGGTTTACCATAAATGGTCTTAAGTCTATGCGGTTCATCAAGTGCCACCAATGCACCAGCGTGCATGATGCCCACTCTATCGCTTAATTCCTCGGCTTCGTGCATATCATGCGTCGTTAAGACAATGGTTGTGCCTTCTTCTTGAATTCTCTTGACGTGATTACGTATGAGTGAAGCTGAATTTGGATCTAACCCACTTGTAGGCTCATCTAAAAACAACACTTGAGGCTTATGTAATAATGCTCTGGCGATTAGAACACGCTGCTTCCAGCCTTTGGATAAGCTGCTTACTTTAGCTTTTTCCTTATCTAACAGCTGGAGGGTTTCCATGACTTCATTCACTCGATTTCCTGCTACCCTATACAGATCAGCGAACAGTTCCAGATTATTTCGAATAGAACTACGCATGTATAGGTTCGGAAGCTCGAAAACAACACCAATTTGAGCATGGATTTCTTTTTTATGACGTGAAATATTCATGCCATTAATTAAAATTTCTCCGCTTGTAGACTGAATAAGCCCTGTCATCATGCGCATCGTTGTGGTCTTCCCTGCACCATTGGGACCTAGAAATCCAAAGACCTCACCTTTCTCCACCGTGAAAGTAATTCGATCAACTGCACATCTCTCCTGATAATATTTTGAGACCTCAGTTAGCTGAATCAATAACACTCCCCCTTATTAAAATAGTTAACTTTCTTCTATCCTTATTCTGGTTGTAGAGGATTATCTCTGTTGTTGCTATTCTGTAACATTCGCTATTCCTTAGTACCTTCCTTTGTTCAAATCCGCTCAGATGTGGCAAGAATAAGGATTCAAATCCTAAGAAAAGGGTAACTTAAACTTAATAATCTTCGAGGTAAGGGTGGGATCATCTAATGGAACAAAGTACACAGAAACTTATGGACTGGATTAACAGTCATGTGAATGAAACTATTGTAATTGAGAAGAAAGAGCTTCGTGATCTGGATAAAATTCATTTTAATCTAGAGGCTGTTGAGTTTCGGAGTGCGGAGGATGTTATCGATGATTATCTTGGGAGTGCATTAATATTAAAAGGATTTGGCAGCACTTTAAACGACGATGGTGAGCTAGTATCGCTACCACACTCCACCTATGACTTAGCTATTGACGGGCTTCGGATTGAGGACATAAGTGATCGCAAGGCGGAAATAACTACTGAAAGAGCTAAATATACCCTTTCAGTGAATTAAACTATATGTAATGACAACAAAAGAGCCCACAGTAATCTGTGGACTCTTTCTAATTAATAGTTACTCTTCCCCAATGATCTCCACTTCAGTTTCAAGCTCCACTCCGAATTTATCCTTCACAGTCGCTCTTACATGGTGAATTAGCCCAATGTAATCGCTGGCGGTTGCATTATTTGCATTTACAATAAACCCTGCATGCTTCTTGGATACCTCAGCACCACCGATTCTTGTTCCCTGCAAGCCACTCTCTTGAATTAACTGACCTGCAAACCGACCTGGAGGACGTTTAAAGACACTACCACAGGAAGGATACTCAAGCGGTTGCTTGGATTCACGCAAGTAAGTAAGTTCATCCATTTTCGACTTGATGGCTAATGCATCACCAGAAGTCATAGCAAAATTGGCCTCAAGTACGATGTATTCACCGCTTGCGAACACACTTTTTCTATAACCCCATTGCAGCTCATCCCCTTGCAGAGTCACTAATTGTCCGCTCTTAGTTATAGCCAGTGCATTATGCAGTACATCTTTAATTTCTCCGCCGTAAGCACCTGCGTTCATGTATAACGCTCCACCAACCGTTCCTGGAATGCCACAGGCGAACTCAAGACCCGTAAGCTCCATATCCAGCGCATATCTGGAAACATCAATAATCTTAGCGCCGCACTCCGCATATAAGAGATTGTCTCGAATCCCCACATCCGTTAGTCCTGCCGTTTGCAGAACTATTCCACGCACACCTCCATCACGGATAATCACATTGGAGCCGTTCCCAAGTACCGTAAGGTTTATCCCATTCTGTTCCGCATATGTAACGATCTTTTGAATTTCCTCATAAGTAGCTGGTGCTGCCAAAATATCAGCTTTACCGCCCATTTTGGTGTACACGTGATCTTTTAAGTTTTCATGACTCTTCACAATCCCTGCAGTCATTAGCTGCTCTAGGTCATTTTGAATTTTGTCAATATTCATGTTTCATGCTCCTTTAACCATGTATAAATGATGGTCCTTGATCTATTTTTATTAGTGGTATCATGGAATTGTAGGCAACCACAACTGTAACAACGAACAGGCTCCCTTGTCAATGACGGGAGCCTGTTCGTTGTATGATTTTCAATTATGATTACACAGCTTTGTAGGCCGCAAGCTCGTAAGGAAGGCACAGCGGCACACCGGTACGTGGATCTGGAACAATATCTGCCTCAATTCCAAACACTTCCCGCAATACATCTGGTGTCATAACTTCAGTAGGTGAACCTTCACTAACCACAGTACCTGACTTAATAGCTACCATATGCTGTGCATAACGAGTAGCATGATTCAAATCATGCACGACCATGATAATGGTACGGCCTTCTTCCTCATTCAGCTTTTGCAGAAGCTGTAGAACTTCAAGCTGGTGAGCCATATCCAGAAATGTTGTTGGTTCGTCCAGAAATAGAATGTCAGTTTCTTGCGCCAATGCCATAGCGATCCAAGCACGCTGACGTTGTCCTCCAGATAAGCGGTCAATCGGACGGTCATGGAAAGGCTCCATACCTGTAACAGTGATTGCGTTAGAGATAATGCTGCGATCCTCTGCTGTCATTGTGCCAAATCCTTTTTGATGCGGGAAACGGCCATAACTGACAAGTTCAGAGACCGTTAGTCCGTCTGGAGCCGTTGGGTTTTGCGGTAAGATCGCAAGCTGACGAGCTACCTCTTTCGTTGAAAAGTTATGGATCGATTTGCCGTCCAACATTACACTGCCGCTCTTAGGCTTCATGATCCGGGCCATTGTTTTAAGAATTGTAGATTTACCAGAACCGTTAGCGCCCACTAGTGCAGTTATTTTTCCCGTAGGGATAGTTAAGTTCAACCCTTTAACAATTGTAGCCTCTGCATACCCAATACTTAACTCTTCTGTGTTCAAACGTTCTGACATGTTAACAACTCCTTAAAAGTTTTATGGAGCGATGCTCCTAGAATGAACTACATAGTAAAACTCGCTTCGTACGGATTATGCTTTCGATTTGGCGAGTAAATATAAAAAGTAAGGTGCACCAATGATCGCAACTACGATGCCTGTTGGAACTTCTGCAGGCTGTAACACCCATCTGCCGATAGTATCAGCAGTAATCATAAGAAGCGCCCCTGTCAACGCACTAGCGGGCAATAATATCTGATGACGGGGTCCCACAAGCTTGCGGGCAAGATGTGGTGCAATTAGGCCTACAAAGCCAATTCCCCCACTTACAGCAACGCAGGAGCCGGCAAGCGCAACTGCTGTCACTAGAAGGAGAATACGCTCCTTCTCCACTCGCATTCCAAGTCCTACTGAAGTATGGTCCCCTAGATTCAATACATTAAGAATACGGGCTTTATAGAAGGCGAACGGTAACAGAATCGCTATCCAAGGTAGGAGAGCAAGGACGAATCTCCAATCGCCACCCCATATTTTCCCGGCGATCCAAGTCGCTACAAACTGATAATTATTGGGATCAAGCCGAAGTGCCAACACCAGCTGGCAAGCGTTAATTCCGGCAGCGACTGCAATCCCGATAAGGATCAACCTTGTTGGAGATAGACCATCTGCTTTTCTATAAGCAAGAATATAGATTAAAGCGGCGGTTAAGCTAGCCCCACCAAGCGCTAAGAGCGGTAAGACAAATACCGGAGCTGCTGTTGTAGCCGGAAAAAACGAGATAAAAATGATTACCGCAAAACCAGCACCCGCACTTATGCCCAGCGTAGCCGGTTCGGCAAGTGCATTTCTTGCGAGACTTTGTAAAATACAGCCTGACACCGCAAAGCCCGCTCCAACCAACAATGAAATTACGATGCGAGGTAATCTGAAATCAAATAAAATAAGCTTTTGCTGATGAGTTCCATCACCCAGCAGTGTATGTAGTACCTCCCGTGGGGATAGACGCATAAATCCTGTATTCATACTGACAATAAAAACAACAACGATCAATATGGCAAGGAGCGATAACACTGTAATAGCACGTGTACGGCGTTCATTATCATTGGGAGAAAGGGTTGTTCTGTGCATTACAGCTCCCCCTTCCGCTTACTCGCTAAGTAAATAAAGAAAGGTACACCGATGATGGCAATTAATGCGCCTAGCGGCGTCTCATAAGGGGCATTTATCATTCTAGCGGCGATATCCGCAAAGATGATCAATAAGCTCCCAAGAACTGCCGAGCAAGGAATGATCCAGCGATAATCTACTCCAACGAAATAACGTGCTACATGTGGAATAATTAGTCCTATAAAAGCAATCGGGCCAACCATTGAGACTGCACTTCCGGCAAGAACTACTACAACAATCATACATGCCAACTGTACTAATCTTGTCCGCTGCCCCAGACCAACTGCAACTTCTCTTCCTAAGCTGAGCAAGGTGACAGACCGCGCTAACATCATCGCTGCGATTAATGCCACGAACACCCAGGGGAAGATAATCTTGATCTGAGTCCAGCTTGCCCCACCCATTCCGCCAGCCAACCAGAAGGCTATATCCTGGGATAAGTTAAAAAGAATAGCTATGCCCTGACTAACAGCAACCAGTAGTGCACTAACCGCGGAACCTGCCAGCGTCAAACGTAAAGGTGTAAGGCCATTAAAAGATAGTGACCCGATTCCAAATACGATAAAAGACGCTATAGCAGCACCTATAAAACAAAACAACATAAGTGAAGTAAAGGAGAGCGAAGGTGCAAAAGCAAAAACTATGGCCAGCGCTACACCTGCTCCCGCATTCAAGCCTAACAGACCTGAATCCGCAAGAGGGTTCCTTGTCATCCCCTGCATGATTGCCCCTGCTACTGCGAAGCAAGCACCGACCAAAGCACCTGCTATCGCGCGTGGAAATCGCAGTTCTCTTATCACCTGATGTTTTTGTAAATCTGGATTGAAATGAAATATTGCTTCCCATACCGTAGCTAGCCTGATATCTGCCGCACCCACCGAGACCGAAAGTGCCAGTCCAAAGGCAATGGCAGCGAGTCCAATCAGTAGAATACCCATTGCAGCTGTCGGTCGGGTATGTAGAGCTTTTTGTGTATCATTTTTATTACGATGCGCGAAATCTGAGGGTGAAACCATGAGTCGTCTCCTTAATCGATAGTTACAATGGTCTATATGATAACAACAATCATTCTCATTATCGCAAAAAAAATTAGGTTGTACAATTGTAGGAGTTCTCTTTCAGTAATACAGGAATGGTTTATAAAAAAATGGTGCAGATCTAAGTATCCTAAGATACTTGATCTGCACGCCCTTCCCCACCCAAATGATCAGTCTCATTCATGGTGAATTACGACTCTTTATTTCACAAAACTTTTTAACACATCGTCAATAATTTTGCCACCAGCGTTAGCACCACTGTATAGCCAACTGCTTGTTGAGCTCATTTCATGTACATTACCAGCTTTTACAGCCGGGATTCCTTTCCAAATTGAACTGTCCAGAATCTCCGAACCCTCAGTCTTATCACTATTTACAAGGATAATATGATCTGCTGTCAGCTCAGAAAGCTTCTCTAGCGAAATTGGATTCCAAGTAGCTCTTGTACCAACAGGAATTTCTGTTACTAAGTTAGGCAGCTTTACACCAAGGTCTGTATATAATACAGCACCACTGCTGCGGGTTTCGTCTACAATATAGAAGTTCTTTTGTACCAACCATAAAATCGCCACGGACTCTTCTCCAATAGCTCCTTTAAGCTTTTCTTTCGCTGCAGCCGCCTTGTCTTCATAATCTTTAATGGCTTTCTCTGCATCAGGGGTCTTGTTCAGAATTTCACCTATCTTGAGTAGCGATTTACGCCAATCTTGATTTAGCTTATCCCCAATCACATAAGTCGGTGCAATCTTATTCAGTTGGTCATAGATACCATTCTGTACAGATGACTCCGATGGGATGAGGATAAGATCCGGAGCGAAGCTAGTTACTGCCTCGAGCGGAAGATCGTAGCTGATCGTAGGAACATCCTTCAATTCAGTGGACAGATAATCTTGAATACCATTAGTCACTGACCATTGCGCTACTGGAGTCACACCTAGAGTTACCAAAGCATCCTCCAAATAAGAACCCAGTACACGCCCAGGATTAGCTGGAATCGCTACTTCATGTCCCATTGCATCCGTTAACGTCTTAGGAGCTGTAGGAGCTTCTGTAGTTTCAGCAGTAGGTGCCGTCGTTGGCTCTGTTCCTGCGTTTGAAGCGTTACCAGGATTATTATTACCGCAAGCGGATAAGAATAGCACCATCACCATTAATCCGACCATCGTTAATTTCATGCTTCCAAATCTTTTTCTGTTAAACAAAAACATTAAATACCCTCCTAGTGTATACATCCTATGTTATTCATAGGTGTTGACTACCTCAGTCTCACTTTTAAATGATATTGATTCTCATTCTCTATGTCAACATATAAATTTTAAATTTTGTGGATTTGCAATAATTCCCTTCTTAAAAAGACAAAAAAGGCTATATTCCGAACGTTCCGGATATAGCCTCTCCTTAATGATCCATTATTTATTCAAATGATATGGGACAGTCGCAACTACAACATCTTTTGAATTCATTAGATACGAACGGATTAAAAAGCTGGTCTGATTATGAAGTACGGCTTGCCACCAATGTTTAGTTATAAACTGTGGAATCAGAATTGTGATATGATCCGTCGCTGCGGTCTTCCACTCCACTGTATCAATAAATTTCACTAACGGACGAATAATACTGCGATATCTGGAACGAAGTACAATCAGGCGTACACCCGGATTCCATTCCTCCCATCGTTGCTCCATTTTTTGAATGTCCTCTTCATCAAAGCCAACATACACGGCTACAACATTATCCGTTAGAGACTTGGCATAGCTGATGGAATGTAGTACAGCACGTGTTACACCCGCAACAGGAACAACAACTGTACTGCCCTTAATCAAAGGTTTATCTGTACTCGGGCATATACGAAGCTGATCTGCAGTGTTCAAATAGTGCTTGTGAATCCGGTGGAACACAAACATTACAGCAGGTAAGAAAATGAAAGCCATCCATACGCTTGAGAATTTAGTGATGATAAAAATAAGCGTAATCGTCAATGTAGTCAGCATACCGATGGTATTTACAACAAATCTTTTTTTCCATCCCGCTGGTTTTGTTTTAAACCAATGAACCATCATTCCTAGCTGTGACAATGTGAAAGGAATGAATACACCAACCGCATAAAGTGGAATCAAGCTTTCTGTATTTCCATGGAATGCAGCTACAAGCACAGCAGACAGAACACCTAGAAAAATAATACCGTTAGAGAAACCTAGACGGTCTCCACGAACCATAAAAGCATGTGGCATATATTTATCTTTTGCAAACATGAATGCGAGCAGCGGGAACGCTGAGTAAGCTGTATTAGCTGCCAAGAACAAAATTACTGCTGTGATACCTTGAATGAAAAAATATAAGGTTCCGCGGCCAAAGGTCGATTCAGCGATCTGAGAAACAACCGTTGCCTTTTCATCAGGCACTATGCCGTACCAATACGCCAGTAGTGTGATACCTGTAAACATAAATCCAAGTATAACCCCCATGACCATTAAGGTCTTGGCTGCGTTCTTTTCAGCAGGTGCTTTAAAGTTTGGAATGGCATTAGATACAGCCTCTACACCCGTAAGCGCTGAACAGCCAGAACTGAAGGCTTTTAATAGTAGAAACAAACTAACATTAGAAACAGCAGAGCCAATTTCAGGGACATTCGCATGCACGCCACCTGCTGCATATTTAATAACACCGGAGATAATCAACACTACAATCGACACCACAAACAAATACACTGGGATTGCGATGAATGAAGCTGATTCTGTAACTCCGCGAAGATTAATCAAAGTAAGTAAAATAATAACAGATACTGCAATAAGAACGGTGTGATTATGAAGACTTGGAAAAGCCGATGTGATCGCATCCGTCCCTGCCGACGCACTAACAGCTACGGTCAGAATGTAATCCACTAACAAAGACCCTCCTGCTAAGAGCCCTGTCGGAACACCAAGATTACTCTTGGCAACGATGTAAGCTCCGCCTCCCTGAGGATAAGCGTAAATTGTCTGCCGATAGGATAAAATCAGGATGGCCAGCAGGCCCAATACGGCTAAGGCAATTGGCAGGGAATACCAGATGGCAGTAAACCCCGCAGCCACCAGTACAATCAAAATTTGTTCCGTTCCGTAGGCTACAGACGAGAGCGCATCAGAAGACAGGACAGCCAGTGCTTTAACCTTGGATAACTTTTCATGATCGAGTTCGTTCGACTTCATCGGACGCCCGATCAATAGTCGTTTTACCTTGCTTACCATGGTGGATACAGTTCCTTTCTTTGGGAGCTGAAACGGAATTTCCGCGCGCTGTTTTCATTGGTGGATTCATAAATGCAGACACTAAAAATAGCATACGGAAATGATCCGCATGCTATGCATGGTCATTATCCCACCTTTGCTTACGAGGTTAGCTGGCGGATTCGGGCTGTGGTTTAGCCCTACGGTATAAGTCTAATCGACCCATTCCGATTCACCCCATTGGCACATATGCCAAGTTTGGTTCCCCCGTTTTCCCTTAGAAAATTCAGCGCATATTCAACTTCTCACAAGGTCTAATATTAGTCTACAAAGTGTATACAGTAAAGCGTTGAAAAAAATGAAAATAGAATGAAAAAACATCCAATAACCGCAAATATAGCGTCTTATTGGATGCTTTCTTTCATTCTCTTCAATTATCCCTCTGGGCCGTGTTTTTAATCATTTTTCACATCTTTTTCGGTCCCTCAAAGTTGAAAAATCAAAATCCTAAACTTTCCTCGTTATCTAACTCCATCACTTCTTCTTCCTTGCGTCCGTACCAAAGTAAAATGCTAATTAAAGCAAAAGCGATTAATGCAAGAAAAGGAATCGTAATGAATCCAAAAAAGTTCAAGTAATCCTTATTACAAGGAACACCAATTGTACAAGGAAGCACTTTACTTAACGCAGGAATCTTCTGCTCCGCATAATGATAGATCGAGATACTGCCACCAATCAAGCTTAGTGGAAGTACATATGGAATAATCCTTTTATCCCCTCGAAACGTCGCTATTCCCAAGAGGAATAACTGAGGATACATAAAAATT
Source organism: Paenibacillus sp. Marseille-Q9583 (assembly GCF_976954365.1). NCBI lineage: Bacteria > Bacillati > Bacillota > Bacilli > Caryophanales > Paenibacillaceae > Paenibacillus > Paenibacillus sp. Marseille-Q9583. The sequence continues at coordinate 2,503 of NZ_CDRJTB010000079.1, read as the reverse complement.
CGCTGGAACCAGCAAAGCTTACAAGGTTCATATTTCAATACTTCGCTCAAATACAAGCTACCGGCAACAGCAACTAAAGAGACGAACCAGGCCAGATACAGGCAGTTACGCTTGCAAAAAGATAGGAACTTTGTCACTTTGCCTCCACAGCTTTTGCGGCGTCATTAATTTCAGTTGAAATCGCTTCAATGTTAAATGGATCCGCAGTTATTACCCCATTAATGTAAAGAGATGGTGTAGTCGTCACACCCGCTTCACTAGCTAACTGCATACCCTTATTCAGCTCATCTGCATACGTACGATCCTTGATATCTTTACGCAGCAGTTCGTAATCGATAGCTAACTTCTCTTTCTCCGCAAGGCTTACTAAGAAATCTTCAGTCGCCCATTCATCGCTCTCATCACCTTGTTGAGCATATACAGCATCATAGAACTTCCAGAATTCATCATGATTCTGATGGTAAACAGATAATGCAGCAAGTGAAGCAGTTTCAGAGTCTGGACCAACGAAAGCCATATTTACAAAGTAGAGCGCTGCTTTTCCCTCGTTGACAAAATCTTGAACAATTTTCGGTTTAACTGAAGTTGCAAATTGGGAACACGCTGGACATTTTAAGTCTCCAAATTCAACAATTTTAACAGGTGCATCCTCTTTACCGACTCTAGGTAGCTCACTGTAATTGAATGCTACTGGTTCTCCCGAAGTGGCATTTTTTGCGGCATCTTTCGAAGCTAACATAAACAATCCAACAAAAATGATGACTACTAAAGCTATTGAACTAATAATTAAAATTCTCGTCTTCTGCTTTTGCTGCTCCTGTTCTACCCGCCGTTTCTCTTGTTTGCTAAGCTGGGGAACGCTTGTACTTTTATTAGGTTTACTCAAGGAGAGTTCCTTTCTGTCCTCTGTGGACTAATGTAGTTTTTATCATATACATTTAAAATTATATAATTTTTAATCTCTTTTTGGCAAACAATACTGTAAAAAAGACACAGCGCTATAGCACTGTGTCCTAATAATTACTAATAAGTTCGTTATGCGCCAGCTTCTTCAGACATTAGCTGTAACTTCAGCAGCTTAATTCGAGAAATCCGCTTATTATCCGTTTCTTCCACAATAAACAGATGATCATCAAATTCTACAGACTGTCCTTTTTGAGGTGGATTAACCTCCAATTTAGAATACAGCCAACCGCCTATCGTATCATAATCCTCAGTATCCATATGGAGCCCCAAAAGATCATTGATCTCTTCAATAAGCATCAAGCCGTCGATGGAGTGTTCATCCTCCCCCAGCTTCTCAACACCAGGACGTTCTTCGTCGAACTCATCCTGAATTTCTCCTACAATTTCCTCCATGATATCTTCCAGCGTAACCATTCCTGATGTTCCACCGTACTCATCAATCAAAATGGCGATTTGTGTCTTTGCGCGCTGCATGACTTTCAGCAGAGCACTAATCTGAATAGATTCTGGTACGGTTAGTATAGGACGAATCAATTTATTATAGCTTTGTTCACGATCCCTAATTAAGTCCTTGATATGAATGAAGCCTAGGATATGATCCTTATCACCATCACAGACTGGATAACGCGTCCTCATTCCATCAAAAGCAATCTCAAGGTTCTCTTCCGTTGAAAGATGATTATTCAGGCAGATCATTTCTGTTCGAGGAATCATGATCTCACGGGCCATAGTGTCCACAAATTCAAAAATATTGTCAACCAGCGTCATTTCGGTATTATCAATAAAGCCGCTTTTATTACTTTCTTGCATGATAATACGGATCTCTTCTTCCGTATGCGCCGTTCCCAGCTCTGAAGCTGGGGCTAATCGGAAGATCTGTAGTAAACCACGTGCCAGCCCATTTACGATCCAAATCACTGGATACATGATCTTGTAAAACACATTCATCGGCCCAGATGTTAGCAAAAGGACAGATTCAGCCTTGTTAACTGCAATAGTCTTAGGTGCAAGCTCTCCTAGTACGATATGCAAGATAGTGATAAACATTAGAGCAATAATCAAAGATACAACATTAACAGCGGTTACTCCAAAACCTATACTTCCTAATAAGGGCCCAACAAGGTTAGCTATAGCGGGTTGCCCCAACCATCCTAGCGCAAGTGAAGCCAATGTAATACCAAGCTGACAGGCGGATAGATAACCATCCAAGTTGCTAACGATGCTTCTCGCTTTTAAAGCTTTTTTACTACCTTCTTCAATAAGGGTATCAATTCTACCGCTTCGTACTTTCACCATTGCGTATTCGACTGAAACAAAAAATCCATTTAATAATACCAACAGAATAATAAGACCTACGTGTAATATACCGGGTAAAGGGTCGCTCAATTTATAATCCTATCCATCATTCTCCGTACGGATGGATAGGCCCACCTCCTTCGTTTTTTCAGAGTATCGGCAAGAAGCTTGCCAGTTGTTCCTTTCAGTATCAATTTCCCAATGGTTTCATCTCCAGTCTGGAATCACGTTTTTGAATATA